>CAYZQB010000160.1:0-7248 GCA_964480395.1 uncultured Planctomycetia bacterium | reverse complement strand
ATTTGCTATTCATTTTACATGCAATCAATTTAGCGACCATTTATGACGTTTTAGCGTCATACAACTGCTTGTATTTTGCTTTTTTGCTCAGATACTATCCTGAATATGATTTATTTCTCAAGGATAATTCAGTTGATAACTGTTTTTAATTACATAAAATTCTTTGTTTCTATTATTCACGGTGTTTTATGAAAACAGCATTAATCGCAATTGGTGGGAACGCACTTATCAAAGAGAATGAGTTCGGCACGGTTTATGAGCAGTTTGCAAACACACGAGAAGCAATGAAGAAAATGATAAGCATTCTCAGGCGTGGGTATAAATTTGTGCTTACACACGGAAATGGTCCTCAGGTTGGAAACGTGCTGATTCGGGTTGAAGCAAGCGAGGATAAAGCATATTCGATTCCGATGGGAGTTGCAGTTGCTCAAACTCAAGGTGAAATGGGTTACATGATTATGCAATTGCTGAAAAATTCGTTCATGAAAGCCGAAATCGACAAAGATGTTTGTTGCGTGCTTACTCAGACGGTTGTAGATAAAAACGACCCTCAGCTTGATAATCCTACTAAACCGATTGGTCCCTTCTACCACGATAATGAACAAATTGAATATCTCAAGAAACGCGGTATGAAACTTGTCGAAGATGCTCGCAGAGGTTGGCGCCGAGTTGTTCCAAGCCCGATACCGATTGATATCATTGAGACGAATATAATTAAGAAGCTTCTCGATGAAAATATCATTGTTGTCGCTGGCGGTGGTGGTGGCATGCCAGTTTATTACGATGAGAATGGAAATATCGAGGGTATTGACGGTGTTGTCGATAAAGACCTTGCAAGTGCAGTGATTGCCCGGAAAATTGGTGCAGAAATCTTGATTATTATGACAGGGGTTGAATTTGTTTATCTCGATTATAATACTCCAAATCAGAAAAAAATCACGCAATTAAGTCTTGTGAAAGCACGAAAATATCTTGAAGAAGGACGATTTCAGGAAGGTTCAATGAAACCGAAAATCCAAGCTGCCATTCAATTTCTCGAACAAGGCGGTGAGCATGTGATAATCACGGATATTGACAACATTGTTGATGCGGTTGACGGCTATACCGGTACGCACATTTTTAAATTAGCAATCTGATTTTGATTTTCAGAATCTACATTTATAATAATTCAGATTTCTGATTATATAATTCGGTTTTGTTCGACTTGACAGTTGATTGCAGGCAAAAATCCTTGTCCCACATAATGTTTAACCTTTGAATAATCTGTATTCGGTAGTATAAATACAATTATATTCGTTATGCGAAACGGTCGAAATTAATGAAAGTACTTCTCCCATCTGAGTATATTATCTGCCCACATTGTGGCATTTTATTGGCTGAGGTTGATACCTTAGACATCGGTTATAATATGACATATTCCAGGATATTTTCCGGGAAAGCTGTTGTTTGTCCGTCTTGCAGCGAGAAATTTACTTGTAAATCCAAGGTTATCTCAGAACTTCCCAAATTTCCCGACATCGTTGATGCAACTTGCTCAAATCCTGAATGCAACACTTATTATGTATCCGATGCTAGTGACGCTAATATTATATTTGAATGCACAAAGTGTGCGCAGAAACTGAAATTTCCACCCAAACCTAAACCTGCTGACAGCATCGAGATACAAAGTATGTTGTCCAATGTTAAATTGAATACTCCGCTGGTTTCACCTGTCGGAATTCTCGTTGTTACAAGGGTCGGGTTGTTTTTGTTCATCACGGATATTCAAGAAGGTAACGATGAGAGCCAACTCGGTAAAGACGGTGAAGGTTTACACGAGAGGATTAAGCCATATATTCAGAAATATTCGCCTGAAACATCTCCAAAACCCTCGCCAGTTTCACTTCATATACTTCAAAAACAGCGTGGTTTTTGGGCATTACTGGAAAAATATATTAATTGCATAAGGATTTCACCCTCTGAGCTTTCAAGAGTTGATATTAATGGAGAATCAGGGGAAAATACTGATAATTTAGTTTTACAGAACAAAATATTGACACATTATGGGACAATTTCTTTGAGTATCCGTGAATCTGAGCATGAAAACCTGACAAAATCTCTAAAATGGTTCCTAACATCAGCAAAGTACTATAAATCCGAATGGGACGCATTGTTTTTCGATTCAACAACAAAATATTTTTGTGATTGTGGCGTAGTTTTCAAGGCGTTTCCGGGAGCAATCGGATTGCCTGCGATTTGTGGAAATTGCGGACGAAAAATATACTTCAGTCATCGACCGATTACGAAACTCCAGGAGGAAATGAACGGCGGAATACTCGTGCCAAAGGAAATTACGTATATTGATATGGCTTTAGCAAAACAGGACTTAATATTTTCGATTTGTACCAATTGCAACAAATGGACCTGGATAGAAGCGGATATTACACTTGACAAACCAACATGCAGATTCTGCAAAACACCAGTCAACTTCGGTACAAAATCTAGTAAATGGATTGAATATTCTTGTCCTCATTGCGTAAGCAAAATTGTTGTGCCTTCAATTCTCGGTGGATGTGAGGCAGTCTGTAAAACCTGTGGCAAGAATTCGAATGTCCCGAAAACTCGTCTTATTAGATAGATATAATCGGCAAAATAACCGTAAATGTGCTGCCTTTGCCTTGTTCGCTGATTATTTGAAGGTCTCCATTGAATTTCTTTACGATATTATTCACAATTGTGAGACCAAGTCCTGTTCTTTCAAAACCATTGGTTTTGTGCATTTTCGAGCGAAAAAACGGATCACAAATTTTATTGATTTCATTTTCACAAATACCGGTTCCATTATCAGACACGGTGATGTTTAATTCGTTGTTGATTATTGAGACCATCAGCGCAATTTTTGCTCCATCAGACGAGTATAAGCTTGCATTTTCAAGTAATACATTTAATACAGTTTCTATAATTCTCTGATTGTGTTTGATGTTGATGGCATCAGGCTGAACTGAAACTTCAACTTGCTGATTCTGCTTAAATCCGATTCTATTCTTTACTGCTTCTATAATTGACGGAAAATTAATTGTTTCGATATTATCCATATTCAAGTCGTTGACAATTTTCAATGCGCTAAAAATGTCCAACAGAAGGTTTTTCAATCCAAGCACTGATTTTTCAAGGGAATATACAATTTCGTGCAAATGTGGCGAAATATCTTTTTTCGAACAAGATATAAGCTGAATTCCTGTTATCAAAGAGGTCAGAGGTGATTTGACTGCATGAGAACCAGTTATTATCAACTCATTTTGTATTTCTGCATTAACAGGAAAAACCAACTCATTTATGCTGTTGTCGATATTATTGCATGCATCTTCTCTAATCCATTCTTTTTTGCTAACTTTTAATTCTTCGTTCATGGTAATTCCTCTTGTTGTTAGCTGCTGTATTCCCAATCAGATTGGTCATGACAGAACAGTTAATTCTGTACCACTACCTTCGTTGTAATGTTTAAAGTATTCAGGTTGTTTATTCATCCTGATACAAATTGACCTTTCCATTGCATCTATTAAGAATATTGGTGAAAATCTCTAACAATGCTGACATTTCTAGTTCAAGCTCGATTAGAACCGCTGATGTCAACTTCGGAATCGATAGATCACCGGGATTTCCGATTACCAAACTTCTTGCTAATATATCGGCAAGATTCACAATTAGTACATGTTTCTGAAATCTTTCAGACTCAAAAGGTTTATGATGAAATTTTAATGCATATTTGATCATCTCAGGTAATGACCATTCTTTTACAATCTGAGAACCGATTATTGCATGATCGAACTTGGACAATTCCTGCTCACCTTCGATAAACAACGAATGATCACGCCGTGTTAAACTTACAACATCTTTGATGTATTCTTTATTATGCTGAATAAGTCCGATTTTGCCAATGTCATGAAGTAAACCGCAGACAAATACTTCCTCTTCGATATTTGTGTTGACTTTCTTTGCGATTTCACTTGCTGCGATAGCTGTTGCAATTGAATGATCCCAGAGACTGCGAATGGTTAATCCTTTGATATTTGTTTCTTCTTGATGTCTAACAAGCTCTGTTGTTGAAAGTGCAATATGCAGGACGCGATCAGAACCTATGATACTAACTGCTTGAGGGATTGTCTTAATAAATCGCGGAAATCCAAAATATGCTGAGTTAACCGTTCTTAGCACGGTTAAAGTCAGTGCTGGATCATAGATGATATACTCAATAATTCGATCACCATAGTTTGCAATATCGCTTGAAATTTCAATCAATTCACGCTTAACGGTGGACAATGTTGCGATGTCATGAATCTTTTGATAACTGGTATCATTGAGCACGAAAACCTCGTTATTGATTGTTGTTTTTCCAAAATTCACTGATGCTTTGAAGTGCCATTTCTTTAATCTTCTGCATTAACGGGTTGTTTGAATGATTTTTGAAGACTTTTTCAATTTTTGGGCTCAGCATTTCAGCGGTTGTACAAAGCACATTCTTTTTTCGAATGTTATCAATATTATATGAAATATTGTTGTTGCTAATTCTAGCATTTCCGCTCATCGTTGCAGGTATTTCCTGATCTTCGTTTTCTTCAATATCAATAGTCATGTAACCTATCGAATTGAATTGCTTGATTATCGCATTGGATAGAACCTGACCCTTGAAGTATATGATTTTGCCTTTCTCATCATATACATCAATACCCAGAATCATTCCTTCGGTAATATCATCAATAAAAAAACTTGTCATTTCTACTCCTTAAAGCAATAATCGACATCAAACAATGTACAATTCAATATTTTCGGGATAAAACAAGGTAAAATTTTATCACTAATCAAAAAAATATAATCTGATAGAACTGGTGTAAGATGACAATCTCTGATTCCTCAATTTTGCGGAAAAAAGATAGTGATTGGATATATACGCATTTGTTATATCTTGTTGTTATAACTGGACTTATAATGTTTGTAGTTTTAGTCGGTTGCGAGAAAAACGATGTTAAAAAGACAAGTAAATCGGAAGACGAAGTGAAACCGGAAGTATCTGTACCGACGAAACCCAGCACAAAAAACAATGAAGCAATTGAACCAGAAAGCAATGATTCCACTGAAAAAAATGAGTTTGAGCCAATAAAACCCGAAATTATAACGCTCACTCCAGAATCCATTCTTGAGGAATTCATCACAAGAGAATGTTTTTCAGCACAAAGTCCATGGCTTGTAGCGCAGGGAATAAAAGCCCTTGGTGCTGAAAGTAAAATGCCTTCTGGAACAAATACGGTCGAATTTCTGATGCAATTTATTGAGAATGTGAAAATTAAGGGTGAAAATTATCGCAAATTTAGAACAGGCGCATATTTTGACACTTTGACTGATGCAAACCCAAACATGTTATTGAAAATACTGATGGATGCAAATGTTGATGGCAATAAGGAATTTAAGACGAAGCATGGTAAAATATCACTTAAAATGTTAATTAACGATGCGAAAATGCTCTTTCGACCCAGAATTGCAGATAAAATTGAATACCCGAATCTTGATTGGACACTCGAAGTATTCGCTGAGGTTCTTGATCCTAAGCAATTTCAATGGATTAATGCATATGGTGATAAGGTTGATTATGTAGAAACTATCGAGAAAAACTTTGCTGTATTAGAAAAGCATATGAAGAATATTGAGCAAGATTTTGATAACAAGCGCAGAATTACCAGTGCAAGCATGATACAAGGGGATATTAACGGTGGTGCACATCTGTTTATAAGCTCTGCAAAGGCGATTCATAATGGATTCGGCAGTGATTCAATGAAAAAACGTCTGAAAAAGCAGGCTGAGTTGGTGTTTTACCGCCTAAAATACGAGCCACTGTTATATCAGGCATTACACAAAGGTGTGATGGAGAAAAATATTAGCGATAATGTTCGTCGAACTCGATTATGGATGTTTAATCGGGATATTTTGAAGTTTTATGCATATCAACTCGAATCAGCACAATTAATCAAGAAATTCGATATAATTCCTATTGATGACAAAAAAAACATAATCCTCAACAAAGCATACGAAAATCTCAGAAACCTGATACTTTTCATGCATGTTGAAAATATTTTTAAGTGGATCAACAAATGGAATGTCAAAGGCACAGACAAGACAATGCAAAAGCACATCATTTACCATGATATCGTTGCGGATTCGTGCCAAACATACAAAGTGCTGAAACAGAAATAGTTGTTTTCAAGCTAACCAAACAAAATATAATGATGAAAAACCGCAGGATACAAAATGGCTAAATTGATTATCTGTCCGCATTGCAGCAAACAAACTGATCCGATTAATCCGTATTGCGCTAGTTGTGGCATAAAACTTTCGATGGACAGCGACCAACTCACCGGCAAATTAAAAGATACAATTGATTCCGAACGTGCAAGTCAAACTCAGTATTATGTTCGCGCGTTTCTGGTCTTGAGCATATTCATCTTCGTTGTATCGGTGATTTTTGCCTATTCGGTTTCAAACAGACCTGTAATAGACATTAACACTGCATATCCAATGCTTTCACCTGATGAAGAATCAATCTCTGATTATAATCCAGGCGATAAAACTAATGAGAACACAATAGATTCCATTGGTGGAACGCTTAGTGATTTCGATTATCAATCGCCGGATATTGCTGACTTGGACAAAATTATTATTGATAAAGATTCTAAAGATGACGGTAAAACAGATAAATAATAGTTAAAATCTGGTTCAATTTGTGATAAATTGCAACTTAACAGCAATCCTGAGGTAAACATGAGTGGAGTAGATATTCAGATATTGAACGAGCTTGTTTCTGAGCATGGTGGTGATGAAACAGCATTGATTGCAGTACTACAGGAAATCCAACGTAAGCTGAAGTATCTGCCTGTCGAAGCGATGAAATTCGTTGCTGAAAAGCTGAATGTCCCGCAATCACTCGTTTACCACGTTGCGACGTTTTATAAGGCGTTTAAGCTCAATCCTCCGGGTCAGCATAATCTTCGCATCTGCGTCGGTACTGCGTGCCATGTGCGTGGAGCATCGCGGCTTGTAGATACAATTGAGCGTGAGTACAAGTTGAAGCCGGGTGAGACGACCAAAGATGGCATGCTGGAACTTGAATGCGTCAACTGCCTGGGTGCTTGTGCGCTTGCGCCTGTTGTTGTGATTGACGGTCAAACGCTTCCCAAACAAACGCCCGACAAACTCCTCAAAAACCTCAAAAAAATCAAA
>CAYZQB010000159.1:0-7261 GCA_964480395.1 uncultured Planctomycetia bacterium | reverse complement strand
TTAAACTCGCAATTTCTGTTCTTTTCCTCCGAAAGTATTTTTCAAACACAACCTAATCCGTTCCCTAACTTCTCCAAAAATAGTCTATTTTACTTGGCGTTTTTGGGTATTTTGGTAATTGTGTAAATTTTGACGCGCGAACCCTTTTCTTTTTCTATGCACTTAATCCAAAATAGTGTTTATAGCGGTAATTGAAAAAAAACTACCGAACCCGTTTTTGACAAAAAGTCTATTCATAAGGTTAGTTTTCTGAAAAGGACGTTTAACAAAAAAATGGATTAGAAGCAGTTAATCGAGAATTATTAATTGTGCAACTTTCGGCTCTTTTCCACCGAATATTTCATTGAATCTCGACGAAAACAATTGGATTCAGGGGGGAATTCGGTTGAATAAAAGATTGAATTTCAGCTCGTATATCCGACTATGTAAATAGTCAGTCGAAATTAAGCTGAAGGTCAATCGAATAATAACAGATCTAAAAAACGCCATTGACAAAATGCCAACGGCGTATGAATTCTCATTGAATGGATGATTACGTGGATATAGCCGACCTTTTCCATTTTGAGCTTAAATTAATTACTTTGCTTCCATTTCTCATTTTTGTGTTTTCATCACATTTCTCAATTTTATGAGAATTCTCTGTGTCATCCGATTCATTTTCAACTTCGATTTTGATGAATTTGTACATGTTCCTATTTCTGTGCTTTATCTGTTCAATTCTGATTCCAGTTATTTCTTCAAAAACGCTTGGTAAAGAATCGTTAACAGCACAATTGTAACTTCTATCTTCCAGAGCTTTACTTAAGGAAGTGTTTGAGTTAAACGGTCTATTATTGAATTTAGCACTAGGTAAAACTTCTTTGAGACAATTGCGAATAGCACCCGTACTGTAAGATTTATCGTACTCCAGGGCTTCACCTTCGGTTATCTCAAACGCATCGCAAATTCCGTTAGCAAAGTAATCTTGCTCTTGCATAAATTCACGTTGATTGCTCTGGAAATAATTATCCATTGCTTCAATTTTTTCGTCTGCATCATCATATGCTTGCTGAAGTCCAAGTAACAACAACTGCCAAAAGCGCTTGAAGCGATTCTTGACTAACGGAAGCTCAGGTAACTCTGTATTTTCGTTCAAGTACTTCAATATGTTTTGCCATTTCCTAACAAGATCAGTATGAATTCTCTCAAGAACATCTGAAGGAATCCTCTCAATGTTTTTATCAGATTTAATAATTCCAGATGGTTTGCAGATTAACATCCTTCGAACAAGTCCCTGAGCAAGCCAATTACTGCTCTGTTCAGCATGGATAAACATTAAACCATTAAAGGAAATTGAGATCATCTCATTCGAAGTGTATAGTTTGCGTTTTGTTGACTCCCCACCGGTAACAAGTGTTCTAAGAATTGACTGATTATCGGAACTGATTGTTTCGAATTCGTCTACTCCAACAATATCGTTAGAGCTAACAATTGTTTCAATCATACCCTCTCTTGAACCGGAAGCAACATGAAGCTTTGCATCAACTCGACCAATCATCTTCAAAAACATCTGTGTTGCAGTAGATTTACCGGTTCCAGAAGCTCCAATAACCGAAACAATATTTCTCTGAAGACCTTCTTCATATGAAACAATGAACGGACTAACATAAGCAAGTGCTTCATAAAGCCAACGAACCTCATTTGGGAAATTCAAGTCTTGCATTTTTTCACCGACTGGATTTCCCGGTATTTCTAGGTTTGGTTGGTAGTTCAAAATATGAGGATATTTCTGCTTGAAAAACAAACCGTTTTCACCGTTGATAAATTGTTTGATCTCTTCGTTTGTTATCATCAAACCTTCTTCATTTTCATTACCGACAACCAGAACCTTTTCACTGTTAATTTCTGTCATCGCAAAGTTTTTGTTTAATCTCTTGATTTTAGAAATCTTGATATATGAATTCGCTTTAAGTTCACGCAAGAAGTTTTTCATGACATCATCTTTTACAATGCCAAGAAATCGTGCAATCTTTGTAAATTCGTTATCAGCATCCATTTTATCAGGAGATTTTATTACGTTCATAATTACAGGAAGTTGTGCTTTTTCAGCATCTGAATTATCAACGAAATTATCATTATCCGTGAACCAAGACTTGCAGCTATCTTCGAACTCGAATCTAAGATTTTGGAAAGTTTTATCCCAAAACCTACGTGATTCTTCAGATTTATTGTTGAGAATGAATGAATAATTACGCGAATCTTCAACAAATGTCAGTTTCCCGATTTTATTTATAGTTTGGAAAACCTCTTCCTTAACCATATCGAAAGTTTTTTTGTCCAAGTCATTTTTGGGTAGTACAATCGTATGTTTCGTGGATTCTAATTTTTTATTAATTGTCCTCCAAAACTTAAACATGACTTTCTTAGGAAGAAGAGCATTTTCGTAAGTAATACGAAGTTTGCTTTTCATTTCTTCCAAAACTTCAAATCTCGATATATCAGTTTTTTCCTTGCTTTGTACAAAGCGTAAGATCGAACTGAAAGTTATGTCATCAGCAGAATCACTTAAGATTGTTGAGAATTGATCGAAGCAATTGAATGAACTCCAGCAAACCTGGTTCTTATCCATCAAATTCTGAGTTGTGGAGTACTCCTGCGAATCATCACTTTTTAATTCACAGAGGTACATTGTTTCGCAGATAATGTTTTCCAGTATGTCTGTTAATACTTCAATCTGGTTATCTTTGCCTAATGCGAAAACAATGAATTCATCTCTGTTTAACTGTGTTAACTCAAGCAATTCAGACAATGACAGTGCATCAATCTCAGATTCAACGATGAAACATTGTTTGAAAGCCCTTCTTCCGATAAGTGTTCGATCAGCAAAATATTTAGCTGGGGTTTCAACTGTTCCAAGTATTAGATTTTGTTGAATTGGTTCTTTTGTAAGATTTTGCAACTCTATCTTGTACCAATTAGTTGCAAGAGGTGCATCATCTGCGTATGTCCTCCAGTTAAATCCTGCAGAATTCCTTGAACATGCTTCAAGAACTTCTGTATACGCAATAGTGTAAATCAAGCTTAATTCAAAACAGAATGCCTAATCTTGGATTGATTATCGGTTCGAAACTATTCAAAATCGTTTCAATGTCAAAGCTAACATCTTTGCTAATTTTGAAATTTCTAAGATCTTTAATAAGTCGTTTATAAATCCTCATTGTTTCTTCACTGAATTCATCAATCTCAGCTTGTCGGCGTTCTGCATCTACTTGCTCAATGTCATTATAAGTAAGAATAAAGTTTTGCATCAATAGTAGCACTCCTGCACAATCAATAACGGGTGCTTGCTTCATCTTTGTAAGAATACCAACAGGATTTTCAAGTTTTAGCCAACCTTGGTTATTCATATAACAGAAATCCTTAAACATATCACCTGAAATTATATTCTTTAATTCTTTCTGTTCAAGTTGACTCAGTTTACTAAGCCAATCTTGGGTTTTGTTGAATGTATTGCCACTAATCTTTAATCTAAATTCATTTTTTATGTCTGAGACTAAGCGTTTCTCAAGCTCATCTCTTTTTGGTCGTTCACCTCCTTGAGTTTTTTCGAAAACAATCGTTTTCAGATACTCATCTGCAAACTGATAGAAATGTTCTGCAATGTCATCAGAAAGCAATGTATTCCGGTCAAAATTGAAATACAGATTGTAGTCAGAAAGAGTAGTAACAAGCTGATGCAAATTCTGAACTTTGTCCAATTTTGAAACAAACTCCTCACTCACTGGTAAAGGTAACTTGGGAATTAAAAAAGGATCACCCTCCAGTTCTACATTTAACCTATCTCTTAACCTGATTTTATGCAGAGCTTCAAGAATTTCTGCAACAATCACTCTATTTTCTTTATTGCTCTCATTGTAATTGCTAAGAACTTCTAGACACATTTGATGGTCATCCTCTGTCCGATTCTGCATGTACAAGTTAATGAACTCGAGCGATAAGTGAATCCCATATCCAGCAAAATGTTTGAGAAAGTTTGTATCGATTGTGCCGATACGCTCTAAACCTCCAACAATAATTCTCTGCATAAATCCAACTGTTGAAGCTGGTGTCACATAATTCCCGAACACAGCATCCTTGTATTTATCTTGTGGTATGTTGTTTAGTTCGAAGAATTTCTTTTGAGCTTCATTTAATTGAAGATGTTTAGATTCAACTTTAATGATAATGTCACCACAAGCAATCTCGTTAATTACAGGCATACATTGTTTTGCGAAATGGACTGCAGTTGCAAATGTTATATCGCTTGGATCGAGTTTATCATAAATCTTCCTGTTCTTCTCATAATCATGTCCTGAACTCAATTGAAAAATTTTATCAACTTCGTCGTAAGTTAAATCAACACTTCGGAAAGCCATTGCCAGCTTTAGAAAGTTATCGTATTCGGTAGTAATTCCATGTCCGTTCTTTTTAAGAATATCCAATGTCCAGTCGATTATCTCCTTATCAAACACACCATCATTGGGATCTTGTATATCATCGACACCAATCAATTTGATTTCACAAAGTTTTGTAGGATTATTCTGCTTTGTTTCCTTTGATTTATCAACTTCTGGTGTGATTACTGGTACGAGTTCTCCTGTTTCTTTGGTTGAAACAATATCTTTACATGCATACCAAAATCTGGAAGCATCCTTTGCAGCAGGATCAATAAATGGAAATTTTCTTTCAAGATCCAACCAGGTTTCTTTGTATGTAGCAGCGTCTGTTATCACTCTATCAAGAAATAATATAACTCTGAATCTGTCAACTGCAGGTTTCTCATTGCTCTGGCCTTCGTTCTTGACTCTCTGATGATTTCTTGAAGTTGCGATAATATGCTGGTAACTAGCATATTTGTCTTTCGCTTCTTCAAGTGTGCACTTCTCATCCCTGTCATTATCAATATCAAGCGCGATAATAGATGCACTTATAAAATTAGCGATAGAGCGATGATTGTTCTTAAAAATTCCTTGAGACCAGTCATTCTGGCAAACAAATTCTGCCAGCATCGTAATGCTGGAAATCTTTACTGTCTCGGAATCTGAAATACTTTTCATCTTGCTTAAAATAATGAAATCTTCATTTGTAACTTCATCTATCGCTTGATTCTTCTAGACCATTTCTGTGTTTGCAATCTCTTCACTTGATGATTCAACTTTGGAATCATCCTTTTCTAAAACTCTGTCTAAAGAACTATATTCCTTATAATTCACTAAATTACTCCATAAAATAAACTAATTAATACAAAAATAAAACTGCTACCCACCACAGATAGCTTTTTCAAATAATCTCTGGACTCTTGAATTGAACCGTTAATACATCCGTTGATACAAAACTCCGCAAGATCTTTCAGAGAAACATAATACGGAGAATTAGCTGCATTTCTGAATTGTGTAGCGATAAGATTTTTTTCTTGAATTGCATTTCTTAATGTTTCATATGCAATACCACTCAATTCAGATGCTCTACGAAGCCGGACCAATTCTTTTCTGTCATTTCTTTTCAGGAACACTTCATATAGTTCCTGACTCTTCAACACATTTTTTTTAAGATTCAAATTTTTCCTTTTAAAAAATTTAACTTTACTATGAGTGCATCCTTACACTCATTTACAGATATAAAATTACAAAGATTGAAATAGAATCAATGTGTATGTCTAAATTCGACCCTTTGCATTCGATTAGCATTTTTTTAGCTAATTTTCGCTTACAATTTCTTTAATCGTTATGACAAACAGATCCTTTATTCAATCACGAGAAATTTCTCATACAACTATTAGCAAGAAATATGCCAACTTCTTTATTAATTTGAAAATCTGAAATTCTCTTCCAATGCTTTGGATATCATTGTCTCCCAAAAATGTAAAATTGATTTTACATCAGAATTTGTAAATACTAATTGCATTATTAAACTCAGGCTTACATTATGTACCGCAACATTGCATATACAACTGTTTAAATGTGAGATAACTACTGTACTAATTTTCTACCGATACAATTTGAATTCGTAACTTGATTGTAGTTTGAAATGAAATTGCCGAATTCGCAGGTGAGAAATTTCTCATTGAGAAAAAATGAGAAATGCTTAATCAATAAAAAAATGTGAGAAAAAATGTGAGAAAAATGAAAAAGGTTCAGGAGCGGAAACTCTTGAACCTTTGATTATACTGGTGAGCGTGACAGGGCTCGAACCTGTGACCTATTGATTAAAAGTCGTAACAATACATATGCTGTAAAGACTGATATTACTCAGTCTCTTATTCCTTATAGCTTCTTTGTTAGCGTATTTTATGTTATATTATTTTATTTTTGTAATTATTGCTTATTTATAGTAAATTTTGTTGGATGTTTTGTTGGACGTTGAACGGAGAACACTTTTTCATGGCATTCATCTTCACGAGAGTTCGAAATAATAAGAAGCATTTTTACATCGCTTGGTTTGACCTTAGCAAAGGTTCTGGCAATGCTGGAAGATGCGAAATATCCTGTAAAAAATACGGTGCTGTCAACGGTGTACAACGGCAAATGATGCTAAAAAAGCTGCAAGATAACGAAAATGATATCGCTTTCCAGGTTAAGCACAACCTTTTTCGAGTAAAACCTGAAATTCCTACAATTTCCGCAATTGCTGACAATTACATTGACGATATGATGAAACTTCGGGCTTTGCGTGAACAACACACAGAACAAGGCATAAGTAAATCTCACTTGCGTTTGATTGAATATTCAACCCGCCGATTGCTAAAATTTCTCATGGAACGTAAAATTGTGCTTGTTTCAGGGATAACCGCAAACGTTATGAGCGACTATAGGAAATCAATTGAGCTTGTATCCGATTTGTCGATTGCAACAAAAAACCTTTATCTAAGATACACCAAACTCTTTTTTGGGTATTATAAATTTTCTGATCCACCTGTGTTTGAGAAATCTGATTTATTATGCTCAGTTCTGAAATCCTTCCTTTCAAAGCAGGTATTTCCGTTTCATTTTGAGATCGATGAGCTCCGCGAGATTTTGATTGAAGCGCGGAAATTTGACGAAGAAACATGCAAAATCACGCGCGAAAGCAAAAAGCAGGGTAAAAGCTTCAAAGGGACTATGCCAGCTAAAAACGTGCCGATTATGCCTATGATTTTACTTGTGATGCTGACCGGTATGAGAAAATCCGATGCTCTTAATCTGAAATGGTCGAATGTGAACCTTGAAACCGGATTAATCAGGTATCAAGCAATCAAAAACGGTAA
>CAYZQB010000158.1:0-7312 GCA_964480395.1 uncultured Planctomycetia bacterium | reverse complement strand
CGAGCGGGCGCCGTCGTCTCTCAGGACCCGATGCGTCTCCGTCACGACTCGCGGCTCTGCATCTCAGCCGCTCAGGACGGCACCGCTACCGGGCACCTTGCTTCTCCTTAACTCATCACCTATGCTTACAGCAAAATGCGTGCCAAGCGGCTGCCTTGACACTCATTTTTCTTCATCGCGCCCTGTATCACCTGTCGCGGCCACCGGTTACCCGACACCTTTAATCCGGTCGCATGACCGACGCGGCACGGTAGGCGTCTCGAAAATGCAACGTCCGACGCCGGAAACAAGCCGGCATTACGTCCTAATCAATTCAGCAAGCGGACGTTACAGACACGTTGTCAAGAAGCACCGCCGCACGACCACGCGCTGCATCGAACGGCAAGAGGGCAGGTCGGGGACCTGCCCCTACAGGCGCCGGCCCCCGCCCTGGTCACGGGCGCAAACCAACGTCTATCAGCACGTCATCTGCGTCCGTCCCGGGCGGCGCACTCTCGGCGCACCGAGCGGAACGGACTACGGCCCCGTATCCCCGCCTTGCGCGGCCGGCGCGGAGACGGAGCGTTGTCGCTTTGCGGAAAGAGCGCACACGCACACACTGCACACGCTCTCTCCGTGCACTTCTGGCGTTGGCGCCGCGCTCGCCACGAGCGGGCGCCGTCGTCTCTCAGGACCCGATGCGTCTCCGTCACGACTCGCGGCCCTGAATCTCAGCCGCTCAGGACGGCACCGCTACCGGGCACCTTGCTTCTCCTTGCCTCATCACCTATGCTTACAGCAAAATGCGTGCCAAGCGGCTGCCCTGGCACTCATTTTTCTTCATCGCGCCCTGTATCACCTGTCGCCGCCACCGGTTACCCGGCGACTTTAATCCGGTCGCATGGCCAACGCGGCAAGGTCGGCGTCTCGAAAAGGCAACATCCCAAGCCGGAAGCAGGCCGGGATTGCGTCGTAAGTCAATTAGGAAGCGGATGATACAGCCCAGTTGCCGCAAAGCACCGCCGCACCGGTCTCATGTGCCCTTCTCACAACATTGCGAAAGTCGAATCCCTATGAAGCATGTGAAATAGAGGAGCCATTTGCGATGTCCGTGTCGAGGGCATCCTGCCCTCGCGTGTCGCGGCCATCTTGGCCGCGATGAGGTCGTTTTCGAGGCCGGGACGGCCTCGAGACACGAAGGCGAGACGCCTTCGACACGCTACGGAGCCACAACGCAAATGGCTCTAGAGCGGGCCGCCTTGACGGCGGGCCGACGGGAAGGTAAGTTATCTGTGAGCGTCAGCGAGGAGCCGGCGTCCGGCCGAGAGGGCCACCACCTATGGCAATCGCACTGAACTCATTGGATGCCGCTGTAGAACGCGCGCAACTGCTGATGGGCAAAGGGCGCATGATCCTCGGCATTGTCGGCAAGCCTGGAAGCGGAAAATCCACCATCGCAAAGCTTCTGTCCGCACGGCTCGGCGCAAAGGCTCGGGTGGTCCCGATGGATGGATACCACTTCAGCAACAAAGTATTGCGGGAACTCGACCGTGCTGCAAGAAAAGGCGCTCTTGATACCTTCGACGCTCTTGGCTACACCATGCTGCTGAAGCGGATCAAGAATGAACCAGACTCGGTCATTTACTACCCCGTATTTCATCGCACAATCGAAGAGTCCATCGCAGCAGAAGGTGCCGTATCTCCCGATGTTGAATTGGTGATTACTGAAGGCAATTACCTCCTTCATCCGCGGGATGGCTGGGGCGGGGTACGCGAAGTTCTTGATGAGAGCTGGTATGTGGATGTTGACGATGAAGTGCGGATCGAACGGTTGATCGAACGGTGCCGGGATCACGGCAAGACTCTGGAAGAGGCGATCATCTGGTCCACTGGCACTGATGAGGTCAATGCGCAAGTCATAGGCAAGACCCGTCAGTTTGCCGATGTAATCATCACGGTTGGAGAGCTGGCCCCCGAAGCGCGCTAAGCGATAAAGAGCACGGAATGCATCTGCTGGAAGAGCAGATGATGGTGCTGGGTTCGCAGGTCCGGCGGGTGGCGGCCCTTACGGAGCCGTTGTCCGCAGGAGGTAGACGTTTCCGGAGTCGGTCACGACGACAGCATCGTCGAGGATGGCTGCCTGCCTGTTGTGGCCGGGCAGGCGGGGGTCGCGCGCGGCAACGGGCAACTTCTGTGTCCGGCGGAAAGCGCCCGTCTTCCGGTCGAAGACATCCACGAAAATGAAGTGGTTCTGGTAGCCGCCCGTAAGGCCGTTCCTGATGCCGATGTTGTACCAGGGCCCGGCCGCGACCTCGGCTCCGACGCGGTCATTCGGCCCCAGTCCTATCCCGCCGCCGGCCCAGTTGACGCCGAGGCTTGCAGCCTTGCGCCCGGGGGCGGAGCTTGCGGTCGCATCGACGATCTGGACTGCGGAGAAGTCGGCCTGAGTGAAGTTAAGGGTGAATGAGTCGCCGGTGACGCCCGCGATCTTGACGTAGTTGACTCCCCGGATGAATGTGGTCCGATGGATCGGGTTCTTGAAGTCGAGACCGGCACAGGTCTGCGGCTTCTTGCCGGCGATCGTGGCGGTTCCGGTGAACCCGTAGAGGAAGACGTCGTACTTGGCCCACCCGAGGCTGCTGAGGCCCCTCATGGTCATCGTTTGACTGTAGTAATGTTCCTTGGTGTTCCCGTCGAGCAGCGTAGCCACGGGGCTGACGCCGGCCTCGGCCAGCCCCCTCGTCCCGTGGTAGACTTGGGCCACTGGCGTAAACCACTGGAGGGTGACGTTGCCCTTGCCGGCGTTGTCCTTGAGGCCGCCGATCGTGTAGTGGCGGGGGTCGTATTTTATGGGCTGGCCCGGCTCCTGCGAGATGACGGTTAGTGCGTCTCCGATCTCCCGCAGCGCGAGAACCGTGCGGGCGTGCCGCATGCCGGGAGCGATGGGGAGTGTGTATGCGATCTCGCTTTTCGCAGCGGCGTCGAAGAAGAATATCTGCTGCAGCCGCTTCACGTAGCCCCCCGACGCCGTCGCGTACAGCCCGAGCGCCCCGGGGTAACTGCGCTCGAGCGGCAGGTCCACGGTGCGTTGCCAGCCGGGCGCCAGATCGGTTCCCTTCTCGCTGAGAAGGAAACGGGCGGCGGCTTTGTTGCCCGCGAAGGAGATCGCGTCCCTGCGAAAATCGGCCTGATAGGTCTGGAGAGGGAGTGGCCTGCTGCGGATGTACGTCCTCGTGCTGTCGCCGAACACAATGTGAGCCGGCCAGCCGGGTTCGTCCGGCAGGAAGGGCCGCATCTCCTGGATGGTCCCCGAGACGGCGTCCACAACCATTTCGCCCGGCCGCCAGCCTTCCTTGCCGAAGAGAGCTTTCTTCCAGTATAGAATCAGCGCCGGCGGGTTCGCCGGATCGTGCCGCATGGATATCCAGCCCAGGGGCCCGCCGCCGAGCCGGGCCTCTTCGCCGAACCACCGGTACCAGTGTATGCTTCCGGAGGCCGGGTTGATGGCCGCGGCCTTCGCGTTCTGCGACAGTTCTCCCGCAAAGAGCACGCGCCCGTTCCCGCCGACGACCTGGGGCTGGAAGGGAAGGCGAAGCGACCAGCGGGTGACGCCGCTCGCCGCGTCCAGAGCCGTCAGGAGCGTCCCGCGGGCGACGACCACGAGGCCGCCGTGGAAGCCGATGGAGTCTGCGCCGTCTCTGAGGAGAGTCTGCCAGATGACCTTGGCGCGCGGCTTTGTCGTCACGCACAGGAATCGCCGGCCGGACAGCACGCCAAATGTGTTGGCGGGCCCGCGTCCCGCGGGGGACAGCACGAGCCGGGGATTGTCGACTGGGAGCTTCCAGTCCCCGGCCAGCGGCAATTTCTGCGGCTTCGCGGCGTGTGTCATCCTGCCTGCGCGGGCCGGGCCCGGCTCGATGCTCACCTCGACGAGCGCTCCGTCCGGGAGGAGGACGTGCGCGGCGCCCGGTGCGCGGTCAAGGGCCAGCTTCTCGACGGTCGCTCCCGTCGCCGCGGCTATGCGCAGCAGCTTTTCGTCCGACGTTACAAAGACGTCGGGCCCCGCGATTATGGTGCGAGCGCCCGAGCCTTCGCCGATGGCCCGCGTCCAGAGCTCTCTGCCAGAGGCAATGGCCAGCCCGGCGAGTTCTCCGCTGCCGCGAACAACGAGCACCGCGCCCGCCGTGCCGACAACCTGCTCGGACGGCGTCAGGCGGGTTTCCCAGAGCAGGCGCCCCATGGTGCGGCCGAGCGCTATGACGCCGCTATGGTCGCGGGGCGCAACGAAGACCCGCTCGCCCGCCACCAGCGGCGATGTCCCTTCGCGCCGGAACTGATCTCGGCGCTGGCTGCTCTGTTGTATGCTCGGATACGTCCTCGTCCATTCCACCGCGCCGTCGCGGGCGTCGCACCGCGCGAGAATGCCCGCGTTCGTCGATACGTAAACCGATCCGCGGTAAATGGTGACCGCGCTGCCCAGGAGCGCGAGCTTCTGCGGCTTCGCCTCGAGGGATGCGTTGCCCAGTTTTTGTATCCACACCGTGCTTCCGGTCCCGCCATCCAGACAGACGAGATAGACGGGGCATGATCGTCCGGCGCTACCGCCCCAGGCGACGACGTAGACGCGGCCCTCCACGGCGGCCGGCTCACTCAGCGGCTCGAGGCCGCTCCATTCCCGGCGGCCCATCGTGCGCCACAGCACCTCTCCGCCTTTTGCGTCGAACGCCACCACGTCGTACTGCGTCTCATTGCGCAGGTTATGGAACAACAGGCTGTAGACGGCCTTCGGTGCGACGGACTCGCCCGCGCGGGGCGGCCGGCGTTGGGCGACGGCCCGCGATCGCTCCGATCCGAGCGAGATGGGCCGCCACGCGCCTTCCGGCCACTGGGGCCCGTCGCCGGCCATCGCTCGAGCGGCGGCCGTGTCCAGGAGCTTGTTGCCGACCTGCAGCCATCGGAGCGCCATTGTCTTGGCGTCGTAGCAGGCCACGTGCCGCGGCCCGAAGACGAAGAGGCCGTCGTCGGTCTGCTCGATCCGGCGCACGGCCAGTGCGCCCAGGCCTTGCGGCGCCGAGTCCTGGCCGCGCGGAAGCGGGTCGGCGGCGATCAGCGCGGCCGGCAGCCGAAGCTTCGACCGGCGCAGGCCCGAGAGAGCGGGCAGCGCGACCGCGCTCGCGGGCAGCCGCTTTCGCATGATGTTCTTCACCGCCGCCGCGGGCATGTCCTGGCCCCGCCACGACAGCGTCGCGGTGTCGGGCACGGCGGCCATCAGCTCCTCGAGGGCTTCGCGGGGCTCGGCCAGTTCGGTCATAGCGAACCACAGCCCCACGCGGGCCTGAGCTATCAGCGTCGGATCGGCGGCATGCGTTGTTGCGTCCTGGAACGCGCGAAACGCCTCGTCCGCGCGATCGGCCCGCAGGGACATCTCGCCGGACTCGACGAGCCGTTTGTGAACGCTGGCCGACCAGGGATAACGCCGAAACAACTGTACCACCGCGTTGGCGTCGGGCGTCGGGGCCAACTCATCCGCCAGGGGAGCGGCCGTTCGCTCCTGCAGTTCCCGAAACGGCGCCATGTCGGCCGGATTCAATTTCTGCAGCATCTGGTCCACTGCCAGCCAGCAGAGAACGCGGTGCGACGAGCTTGCCGCCCAGACGGCGTCGGTCTCGGCGCTGAGCTTCAGCGTCTCCTGCACCAGACCCAGGTCATCGAGCACGGACTTGCCAGCTCGCCTCTTGTCTTCCAGGGCATTCCACCGGATCTCCAGGTCTCGTGGTATTCGCTTGCCAATGCCGTTTATGCTCGCTTCCCGGATCCCGGCTCGCAGTTCTTTCGCCCTGGCCTCGTTGCCTGCTGCCTCGTACAGCTTGGCCGCCTCGTTCCGGTGGCCGGTCATGGCCATGAGAGACGCACGCTCGGGCAACCAGCGCTTGCTCGTTGCCGCCGGGTCGACGCGGTCGAGAAAACGCCGCGCGTCTTCATGCCGGCTCTCGTCGAGCAGCAGGGCGTATGCTCGCTGCCGGGCGAGGACGGCGGCGGGGTGGTCTCGTGGAATCGGCCCGGCCTTCGCCAGTCCCTCGATTCCGTGAACGGCGTATTCGACCCAGCCGCGTGCCGCGGGCATTGCATCGAAGGGTTCGGCGCACCGCAGAATGCCGGCGTATGCTTCCGCCCTGTCCTTGCGCTCCGGAAAATCCTCGGCCAGCTTCTTGAGCCACTGTGCGGCGCGCGTCCGGTCGCCAAGGCTCACGTAAGTCTCTGAAATGCGGCGGCAGGCGGCCGCGCACTTGTCCCGCTCCTTCGGGAAATGCCCGATCATCTGCTCCAAAAGCCAGACGCGGCGAAGACGCACAATGCGATCCGCCGCCTGACGCAACTTCTCGTTCTGATCGAGAGCCTGCTTCCACGCCGCTTCGTTCCCGTTGGCAGACAGCGTCTCGTCCCACGTGGGCTTCCATTCGATCTTTAGCTCCGACCACGACTTGGGGCCGGAGTCTGGCGCTCTTGGAGGAGCGAGGGGGTCCGCGCCGGCAAGGCGAGCCGCAGCCAGGAACAGGCCAACGGCCAGCATCAAGGATGTGAACGCCGCACGTCGCCCGGCAACAGCGCACGAGAGCAGCCGGGACATATCGGCGAGAACTGGTTTCATCACCTTGCGACCTTTCGATGCTCTCCGTACCGTATCGAAGAGCGACTTACCCCTTAGGACGTGTGCCGCAAACGCGCGGCGGCCACCCAACCTCTTTATAGCCCGGCCTCCGGCGCATGTCAATCTTTATGGCCTGAACAGGCCCTCGCCTCCGGCGGCGGCCCGAGTACTGATTGACTGGCGGCAGGAGTTCGAACGCGAACGCCCCCAGACCGTTACGGCAGATGACCGGGCGGCTGTGGCTCGCTGTCGCGTTACAACATCTTACAGGCGGGCGCCGCATTTCATTTGTAACTCTGAACTGTACCTGCTAACATCATGTCAGTGCAAGATCATTACTCGGAGGCAAACTCGGAGGTAAAAACGTATGGCACCTGAGGTCGAGCCGCAAGATCCAGTATCGAATGACGATGTTCAGGCCGTGAAGCGGCTTGGTGAGGCACACAACCGGATCATTGACGAACTCCGCAAGACAATCGTCGGCATGGAGCAGGTCCTCGACGAGATGATGATCGCCGTCTTCTCGCGCGGCCACTGCCTGCTCGTCGGCGTGCCGGGCCTGGCCAAGACCCTGCTCGTCAGCTCGCTCGCCGAGTGCCTCTCGCTCTCGTTCAAGCGAATCCAGTTCACGCCCGACCTGATGCCCTCGGACATCACGGGCACTGAAATCCTTCAGGATGATCC
>CAYZQB010000157.1:0-7452 GCA_964480395.1 uncultured Planctomycetia bacterium | reverse complement strand
ATGGCTAACGAAAGCGGTAAAATTGCCATCGCTAAATTCGCACTTATCGGTGATTCAAGGGAAATCAACAGCATTGCATGGGAATTTGACATAAATATCGACAACAATAATTACACAATCTATGATTCCCAAGACCCTGTAACAAAAGGTGTTGAGCTGCTTACCGAAGGTAAAGTTGACATCATCATGAAAGGTAAGGTAAAAACCGAAGATATAATGCGTGGATATATTCACGGTAAAAAGGCAGCAGGTACTTTACCCGAAGGTTGTCTCATATCCCATGTCGGTGTTTTTGAAATTCCATCGTATCCGAAGCTGTTGTTGGTAAGCGATGCAGCAGTAAATACTTATCCGAATTTTGAACATCGATTGAAAATCTTGGAAAATGCAATCGAAGTTGCCAAATCTCTAAATTTGCATACACCAAAAGTGGCGATTCTTTCTGCTATCGAAAAGCCGAATAAACATATTGCTTCATCCATTGACGCAGAAAAACTTGCTGAGAAATATAAAGACAGAAAAGACTGTATCGTTGAAGGTCCATTGTCTTATGATGTTGCGCTTGGTCCGCATATTGCAGCAGAAAAGCATTATCCCGGCAAGATTCAAGGTGATGCAGATTTATTGATTGTTCCCGATATCGATGCTGGTAATGTGATATACAAGACTCTCACTGTAACTGCAGGTGCGACAATTGCAGGTATTATCCTGGGTGGCGGCGATCCTTTCATTCTCACTTCTCGCGGAGATAACGCCAGGTCAAAGTTCGCGTCTATTTGTCTGACAATCAGGTATATTATGAGTCAGCGCAAACTCAATTTAACAGCGGTTTATAGAAAACAAAAAGACAATCATCATTAAATCGATAGTAAATGGTCTAAAATAGTAATTTATTCGAAAATTCCCAATGCAACGCTATTTACGGATTCATTGGATAATCACAAATAAGAATAAAGAATCAATACCGGTGGAAAGTTGTGTTTACTTTTTAAGAGGTATCTCGTGTTCATCACCTCTGGATGTTTTATCTGAAAGGTCAACAATTATTATTGTGTTAGTTTTGATGTCGATTTTCAAGATTCTGTATAGAATTGTATTGAAAATAAATTCACCACCTTCTTTGAAAAATTTAGTAGTTGGTTGTCCCGTTTGCGGATCGATAGCAGTCTTAAATTGCACGCTGTCCTCGTCTTTGAATCTACTAGTGCGAGCAACTTCAGGAAGCTTTACAACAGGGCCTTTTGTATTTCCAATTGAAAATTTATGTGAGAAAATGTTTTGTTTGTACGGTGTTTTATTATTATCAAGCAATAGTACAATATCAAGCGAAGGCACTTTCGGGAGAAGTTCGAATAAGTTTTCTTCTGCATCATGAATGCTAATCTTTGCTTTTTTCTCAGTATTAAGTACTGCAATTTTGGTTTTTTCAGCCTTGTCCTTCCTTTCCTGTGCCATCAAAACACCTTCTTTTTTAGCTTTTTCAATTTTCGCTTTTGCTTCTGGCGGTAGTTCAGAAATCTCTTCGAATAACTTAAACGGATCCATAAAATAGAACACTACACCCAGTACACCTACTAGTAATATCAGTGTTACTGCCTGTTTTTTTTGTTGTGGTTCAAGAGCCATATTTCTTCTCCGAACAATAAATTTTCTAAAAACACATAAATCAATGTTTCATTGTCGAAATCGGGACAGCTAAAGTCAATCTGAGTCGCACCTCTTTCATATCCAGGAATTTATCTGATGAAAGATGAAACTGTTCAATATAGTTCAATTTCGGAATTATCCATTTGGTTAAAAGTTCCTTACACTCGGGACAATTTTTGTAATTTTCTAACTCCTCTTTCAGCTTAAAAATTCCAAACTGTGGGCATTTGCCAGCTTTATTTGGACAATAGAAACATTCCGGTCCGATTTTTGTTAATTGAGACATAATGCGCCAGAAATCCGCCATTGAAGTATTTCCGATTATTTGCAGCTTAATCACAAGTTCAAATCCAGGGAGAATTGCACGTGTTGGTTTACTTCGCTTGAACTGGATTTTGAACTTTGTACTTGACGAAGTTTTTTCGGATACAGCTTCAATAAATGTATCAAGAATTTCACTTGCTTCCGATATAGAATGGCAATACCGTTCTCTTAGATCCTTGTTTACTTTTTCGTAAAGTCTTCTCTTTCTCTGAATTTTGTCAACGGAACCAAGTTTGAAGAGAATTTCTTCAAATTCTATCTGACGTTTTTTGAATTTAGTATCAAGCAGTTCATATCGCTGTTTTTTTTCCATTAATCGGAAGAAAAACGTTGATATAGGTAATGCTAGCGAAATAACCATTATAATTATCAATGTTGGTGAAAGTAGTGCTTGGCTGTGTTTACGCGCCATTATAATCTCCTTATTTCTTTAAATCTTCCGGTTTTTCCTCTTCTGGACGAGGTAGAATCGGGTTCTCAGCAGCCATGATTATTCTGAAATAGCATACGTTCTCATTAGGTTCATCGGTATCTTTATAACCAAGTGGTGCTGTATCAAACTCAATGCTAACTATATTGGTTTTTTCCTTGAAATCTTGGTCAACAAGTAATTTATCCCGTAAAACTCCAAGTTGAGTTTCAACATAACTTTGCATTCTGTTAAACGAACCTGGAATTTGTGGGTTCTGAGGATTGTCGTAGAATAAACCAAGAATAAATAGTTTATCCGAAAGATCTTTATCAGGTGAATCAGGATTGTAATTCGCATTATAATCCATGTCTGTTATTGATGCGTATGGGTAATAATTTTTTTCCTGCCATATTGCATACAGTTTTTGAAATATGAAAGAAAAATTAAATCTATTGTTCCATGGTTGTTTCAAGGCAAGATTTTCTTGGAAAATTCGAGTGCCTTCCAAGAAATTTTCATCATATCTTAATCGATCTTCTTGATTTTTCAGGAAGTCTTCTTCAAGCTTTGTGTGGTCCTGAAGCTTCGCTTGAATTTTCGTTTCCCAGCTAAATGACATGATAAGAATCACAAGGGTTGCGAAAAGAACCACGGTGTAATAAGCTGTTACAATAAATGTCCGCATAATCTTGCGCGATATTGGTACAACTCGTTCTTTGATCAAATTTATTTCAAACATTTTATATTCCCGTAAATGACAAAAATTATTATTTAATATCCGCTCTCATTGCAAGCCCTGTCGCAACCGCGAACATTGGTCCAACAGTATCAATGTAGCTGCTTTTTCGTGCTGTATGAATATTCTGAAGCGAAATATCGAAGAGCACATTCCATCCAATTGAAGGAAGCTCAAGATTTTCACCGAGATAATCAATCAAACCCGGAAGCATTGCACACCCACCTGTTACGTGTATCTCTTCAAGAATTGATATGTAACGTTGGGATATGAAATATCTCAAAGTGTCGCGAATTTGCATGATAAGGTTGTAGAAACCATCTTCAATCAGTGTCTGCTGATTCTCCATGAGTTTAAGTATGTTTTCTTGTGAGTTTGGCTCGCCAAAAAGACCTCCTGTTTTCATTTTTTCAGCTTCTTCGGTTGATATTCCGTAAATAGTCTTGATTGCTTGTGTAGCATCAGATCCACCACCGAAAATATCTCTTACAAATATTCTGCCTTCAGTGGTTATAACGATTAAATTTGTAATTCTGTTACCGATGTTGAGAAGCAATGTGTTTTTTTCGACAATACCATCACTGACTTCAAGGAATGCATTTGCAACTGCGAGTGAATCGACATCAACAACAACCGGTTCGACACCGATATCATAAGCAAGGTTAAAAATCGTATCAACAGCACCTTTGTGTGCTGCTACGAAAATGCCTTCCATTTTAGGTGGGTTCTGAGACATATCGAACGGGAAAAGCTCCCAGTCAATCAGTGAATCCGAAATGCTAAAGGGTACGCTTTCTTGCGCCTCGAAAGAAATCGCATTGCTGAGATTTTCAATCGCCATTTGAGGAAAAGAAAAAAATCTCGGTGCAACCAGATTTCCTTGAAGAGAAAAAGCAGTGCGCATTTTCTTGAAATTATGTTTTTTGATGATGTTTGTTAAAACATCGGCGATTTTATTCCAATCGGGTTGCCATTCCTCTTCCGAGCTTTAATAAACGCCAGACTCGGGATCAATGTCAGGAATAGGCTGAATTACAAGATCACGAGCAACATAAGTTTTTCCAACTTTTTGTAGAAGCACCGCTTTAATGCTAGTTGAGCCAATATCTATACCTAATATCAAAGAGTCAGCCATTAACGCTCCTTTTACAGGATAATATTACTACTTATCTGAATATGCTTTAATAACAAAAAATCGCTTCATAATCAATTTTAAATTGAATTCAAAATTAAGTTTCAGAAAAATTATATATTTATATTCAGTCTAAAACACCGAATTGTACATAGTTTAATTGAAAAAGGATGCAGCATTCTTAAATAATTGAAGTCCTTGACCTTCCCCGTTATCCGACTGCTTACTCCAAAAAGGACTATTGAAATAATGCAAAAATCTTTCAGGATGAGGCATTAAACCGAGAATTCGACCAGTTTTATCACTAATTCCTGCAATATCATGCATCGAACCATTTGGATTGTCAGGATATGTTGCCTTTCCGCCTGTTTCGTTAACATATCTTAGTGCGATTTGAGCAGATTTTTCAAGCATTTCAGCATTTTGCTCGTTTTCAACGATAAAATTTCCTTCAGCATGGGCAACCGGAAGAATAATATTGTTTAGACCTTTCAGGAAAACCGAATTATTGGTCGTAGGTATTTCCAGATGACACCATCTGTCCTCAAACTTTTGCGAATCATTCCAATGAAGGCTGGCGGAAGTTTCAGGAAATTTATTTAACCTATGACTTGAGTTTGCTGAAGTTTCGACCATTTCTCCAGGTAAAATTCCAAGACGGACAAGAACCTGGAATCCGTTACAGATGCCAATAACAAGATTATCCCGATTGATAAACTCAAGAAAAACATCGCTGATTTTGTACTTAATTTCGTTGGCGAATAATCTGCCAGCACCTATATCATCACCATAGCTGAATCCACCTGCAATTGCTAAAATCTGAAAATCGAGTAAAAGTTTCGGATTCTTGATAAGTTGATTTATGTGAACGGAAACAGGATTAATGCCGACAAGCGAGAATGCATATTCCGTCTCTTTGTTACAATTCGTACCTGCTGCCCTCAAAACTAGAGCGTTGATTTTTGCCATATCTTTCCTGATGTCTGTTGTATGCAATTAAGAAATTTTAACAGCTTGACTATGCCATTCAAGCAATTTCACGAAATTATCGATTGTTAATCTGATAGTTTGTTTATTTCCTTTGACGGGCAGCTTGCTACGATTTTTTCAGCAACAATCATTTTTGTTTTATATTGATAAACTCCGTGAATGAAAATTCTGGCACCGATAAAAAGTTGAGGTTTATTTGTTTTTTCGCTAATTTTGATATCAATTGTTGAAGCATTTTTTGCGATTTTTGGGTGTTTATCGCTGATTTTAGCTTCATTTGTATCTTCGTTGTAAAAAAATAAATATCCTTCGAAAATACCCTCAATATCTTCAGTTATGCTGGTTTTTTCAGCAATCAAGTTCGCAATATCGTAGTTTCGAACTGCTGATTCATTAAAAGCGAAAATCAATAAAGCAACCGAGATTGCTACTAAAATTGAAATCAAAATTATAAATCGCTTATTCATTTATCACCAAAAGTTGAAAATTCGTCAATATATTAACTCATTGGTTGTTAATCAGCTTAAGAAATTTGGCTCAATTCCGATTCTAAAGCAGACTTTCTGTTTTTTGTATGGGTGTCAGCAAAGCAGATAGCAGCTTATTGCTCTTTTGCTGAAAGAAAATTAATAATATGGATAATTGGGGGAAAAATGGATAAAGGAATAGTATTTTCAATAATAATTGCTGCGATTGTAAGCATTACAGCGGCGACTTTCTGGGATAAAATTGTAAAAACTCCGAAAATTGATGATGCAAATGTGATTGAGAAAAAAATTGAGAAAACCGTTTTGCCAAATAAAAAAACAGTACAATATGATTTGTATGGAGACTTAATCAGCACGCCCTTTGACAACAAAAAACCAAAAAAATCCGATAAACCGGGAAGACAACCTAAACCAACGGCAACAAATCCGGTCAGGAATGCAAACAATACCGATACTACAGAGAATATCAGCAATACAGAATTGTCGAACGTTAATAATTCGAATGTAAAAAATCATATAGTGAGAAAAGGTGAGTCACTCTCGAAAATTTCCAAAATCTACTACAAAACTGAAAAACATTGGGAATTTTTACAGAACTATAATCACCTAAGCAATACGAACTTAGATATTGGACAAAAACTGCTGATACCCGCTAAACCCGAAGAATAGCATATAATTACGATTTTTATTGTTTAAGTGATACCAAACCAAAGTTGTTAGTGATTTTCGCACATTTTTCGACCAGCACACAAAAACGTATTGAATTGTCATATCGTTTAATTATTTAATATTTTATACGTTATTTTACGAATTTTTCTGTTCTATTTATTTGAAATGACAACGGAAAGACGCTGAAATAAAAAGAATTTGAGAAAACTTACTGCAATGATTCATAATTCTTGATAATTGTATTTCAGAGCATAAAAATTGTATATTTCTAAAAAGAATCAAAAATATTGCTTATTGATTAAGATTACATTAAATATACAAAACTTTTAAAGGAGTGAAAAATGGTCAAAACTTCCGAATTAATTCTCGTCGTTCTCGTTATTATATGCTCTTTGCTGATTTACAAAGTCGCATTTGATAATGACTCAAATTACGACCTCGAAAAAGCCTATGCAGGTGGTGGTGCCGGAAATCAGGACCTTCTGGTGGTTCCATTCTTTATCAATTCAAATGAAGAAAAGCTTGCTGTATTCAAGAAAGAAGAAATCAGGTATAAAACCAACAAGCTCAGTGACCAATGGTGCATGGCGATTTATGGCATGAGAGACGGCAGAAAGTTGAAATTTGAGGCAAGCCGTTGGATTGAAAATGATTTCTTCCTCAAAGATTGGAACATTGAAGAAAAAGACAATTCCAGATTGCATCCTGATACTTTACGCGAACTTAAAGAAAAAGGCACAGATCCTGGAAAGAAATAACATGAGCTGAGTTGCACATAACACAAACCCCGGTAATTCGGGGTTTTTTTTTAATTTAAACTTGAATGCAGAACAAATCTCTGTCATTGCGAGGTGTGCAAGCACACTTTTTTTCACGACACTGTCAACAGGTTGTGTAACTCTCGAATCCTATTGGCGTTAATGTATGAAAAAGTGAGTTTACTCACGTCATTGCGAGGTGTGCAAGCACACTTTTAGGTTACGTCCCAATTACATCGGAAACAGAATTCAAAGGTTTTGTTAAGAAAATCTTAGTGAATCTTAGTGTTCTTAGT
>CAYZQB010000156.1:0-7634 GCA_964480395.1 uncultured Planctomycetia bacterium | reverse complement strand
ACGGCTGCACGAGATTTCACTTTGCCCAGAGACTGCATCGCGCTTAGAATTCTGTCAACTCCGATGGATGCACCGACAGCAGGCGTAGGCTGACCCGTGAAAATCTCGATTAAATTGTCATATCTACCACCGCCCATGACACTGCCGAATCGTGGTGCATCAAGCATAATCGCTTCATATATTGGTCCGGTATAATAATCCAGACCACGCGCAATACTCGGGTCTATCACGATGTTTTCATCAGGGACATTCATGGCACCCAAAAAACAATCGATTTGCTCAAGCTCATCAATATTTTCCTTCGCACCTTCTACGGCTGACAACAGCGCACGCAGAGCTTGCAAGGTTTCTTTCCGTTCGGTATTCGGCAGCTTCAAATATTGCTCGATTTTCTCAATCTGACCTTGATTTAATCCGATTCCCGGTATTTTATCGCCGGATGAATCGATGCGACCATCAGCAAGCTCAAGTTTCACGTTCGCAATCCCTTGTTTGTCAAGCTTATCAATGACTCGCAGCACATCTTTGGTCAGCTTTTCGTCAATTCCTGCGAATTTTATCATTGAACTCAGAATTTTCCTGCTGCTGAACCTGATTCTGAATTTAACTCCTAATTTTGTCAGCGAATCGTTCATCGCTGCGAGAATCTCGCTGTCCGCCACCAGAGATTTTGTGCCGATTGTGTCAATATCGAATTGAAGAAACTCGCGAAATCTGCCCGGGTCGGGTTTGTCATACCGCCAGACAGGCTGAATCTGATAGCGTTTGAACGGTCGAGGCAAATCGCGATATTGCGAGACAATGCGTGACAATGGCACGGTCAGGTCAAAGCGTAGCCCGACTTTTTTGCCATCAGGGTCGGTGAACGTATAAATCTGTTTACTCGCTTCGTCGCCATATCCGCAAAGAACTTCCTTGTACTCAAGTGCCGGTGATGCCATCGGGCTGAATCCATAAAACTCGAATACTTCACGGATTACCTTGATTATCCGGTCTCGTGCGTTCATTTCTTCAGGTAGAATATCCCTAAATCCCTTGAGTGTCTGAGGTTTTATTCGATTATCTTGATTATTTTTATTACCCATTTATTTTTTCCTTAAAAATTCAAAAATTATACTAGTGCTTTGTCAAGGGGATTCGAAGGCTTGTCATTCCCGTGAAAACGGGAATCCAGACGGATACATTGTTATATTCTAACTTCTTCTGGATTCCCAATCAAGTTGGGAATGACAGTATAAGATATTTTAAAATACTGCCTAAATCTGCTGATCTGTTTCACCGTCGTACTCCCAGGCACTCGGTTCAATTCGCCGCATTGGTTTTTCACGCTGCCATTCCTCATAAATGTGCGCTGTCAAGCCTGGCATACGAGCTATCATGAAAAAAGCATTCGCAAGTACAGGTGGGAATCCGATTTCGCAAAGGATTGCGCCGATGGCACCGTCAACATTAATCGGCAGATTTTTCCCGTTTTTCAAGAAAATTTCACGAATTGCTTCCGATGCTTCAACGTATTTCCCTGCGATACCAAGCTTTTTCGCAGATTCATATAGCTTAATCTGGCGAGGATCCTTGTTGTGAATTCTATGTCCGAAACCTTTAATCTTTTCCTTACGAAGCTTGTATTCGCTAACGATAATCTCCGCTGACTCGGTAATTCCAATGTTTTCCTGTTCCGCCTTCTCAACAACTTCAGCATAAACCCGCATGCTGTCTTCAATTGCTCCGCCATGCCATCGATTTATCGACAGAATCCCTGCTGATAACGCTGCATTCAACGATGCACCAGTACTTGCGACCGTTCTGGCAGCGAGTGCAGAAGGAGGTGTAACCCCGTGGTCAACGCTCGAAACAAGTATCATATCTATTATTTTGCCGACGTTTTCATCTGGCATCTTTCCCATAATCGCAAGATACACGACCTGCGCAAAGCTAACTTTGCCCATTAATGCATCAATTGAGTATCCCCGAAGCTGAACTTTGTTAGGTTCAATGTTTGTTATCGCAGTTTTCCACTTTTCACTCATTTCAACCTCCAGAACTACTCAATGTGAAACCGAAGATTTTAACATCAAGTTCATGTTTTTTATAATTTCCTAATTACTAAATCCAGCGAACGTTATATTATTAAATTGAGAACGAAATATCGTCAAAATTCTGAACGTAGGATTGTATGCATAATAACATGATTGAAAATCTTAGAAATCAATACATTAAAAAAATTAGCAAACCAAAGGATATATTGCTTAAGGTGATTCAAGCTGGTAATAAAATTTTTATTGGGTCCGGTGCTGCAGAGCCCATGACACTTGTCGAAACACTTCTGGACATCGAGAAATATTTCACAGACACAGAAGTTGTACACATCGTTGAGCTTGGCACATCAGCATATTCACGAAAAGCATTGGCGGAACCGTTTCGCAAGAACGCATTTTTTATTGGTCCTAACATTCGTGAACAGATTAACCAGGGGCGTGCAGATTTCACACCTCTTTATCTCTCCGAAGTTCCGGGGTTGATTTATTCGGGGCATATCCGACTTGATGTTGCTCTCATTTCCGTCGCTCCGCCTGATAAATACGGCTTCTGCAGCCTTGGTGTTTCTGTTGATGTTGTGAAAGCAGCAGCTGAAATGGCGGATATTGTCATTGCAGAAGTCAACAAAAAGATGCCGAGAACCCTTGGCAACAGCTTCATTCACATCGACAACATAGATTATATCGTTGAAAGTGACCGAAACCTTCCCGAGCTTAAACATGGCAAACCAGACGAAGTAGCGAAGATTATCGGGAAATATGTCGCCCAGCTAATTCCTGACGGTTCTACGATTCAGATTGGTATTGGCACAATCCCGGATGCAGTACTTGAAAACCTTATGGATAAACATGACCTTGGTATTCACACTGAGATGTTCTCGGACGGCTTGATTGACTTGGTTGAAGCTGGTGTGGTTACAAACCAGAACAAGAAGATTCATCGCGGTAAGATTATTGCAACCTTTTGCATGGGCACTCAGCGACTTTACGAATTTGTTGACGACAATCCACTTGTAGAGTTTCATCCGTGCGATTATACGAATGATCCTTACATAATCAGACAGAATGAGCGTATGATTTCAATTAACGCTGCTCTTGAAATTGACTTGACGGGGCAGGTTTGTTCAGATTCTCTTGGTGAATATTTTTACAGCGGTATTGGCGGACAGGTTGATTTTGTACGTGGTGCTAAGATGGCGAAATATGGAAAATCAATCATTGTTATGCCGTCAACAGCACGAAATGGTGAAGTATCAAGGATAAAATCACGTTTATCTCCGGGTGCGGGAGTTGTTACAACGCGCGGAGATGTGCAATTCGTTGCAACTGAATTTGGTATTGTGAACCTGCATGGCAGAAACCTTCGCGAACGCGCAATGCTGCTGACAAACATTGCACATCCGAAATTTCGCGATGAGCTGCTTGATTATGCAAAAGATCGAAATCTTGCTTACTTTGACCAGCTTCCAATGGGCGAAGGTGCGAAAAATTATCCATATCAATTCGAGTTGAATAAAAAGTTTTCTGATGAAGAGATTTTCTTCCGTCCAATAAAACCTTCTGATGAACTTCTTGAGCGTGAATTTTTCTATAAACTTTCACCAGAAACAATTTACTTCAGATTTTTCCAGAAACTGCAAGCACTACCACATGAACAACTGCAGAAATATACAACGATTGATTATTTCAGCGAAATGGCGTTAGTTGGACTTGTTGGTGAACCTGGGAGCGAGAAGATTATTGCAATCGGACGATATATTGTTGATGATTCTGATGGTTTTGCTGAAGTTTCGTTTGTACTTGCGGACAAATATCAAAGTCATGGTATCGGGACATTCTTGTTGAATTATCTTGTGGAAATTGCGCTGCAGCGTGGAATCAACGGATTTAAGGCAGACGTTTTAGCTGCAAACAAGAAAATGCTAAGCACCTTCGCGAAGCTGCCATACACAATGGAAACTAACATTGAAGATGAAGTTTACTCACTGCGGATTCCATTCAAGAAACGTGAAAGACAGTCAGTTCGATTTCGCACAATTAAGCTTGAAAAACCAGTTGATGAAAAAGATAATAACAAATAATGCAAAAAAACAGGCAGTTTTCAGCTACCTGTTAGATAAATCTTAAAATTTGAAATTTATTCTGTTTTGAGTGCTTCGAGAACATCTTTCATCTTTGGCGGTTTGGTGATATTACCGCTTCGGATGCATTTCACACATACTTTTACCCATTTAATCGTACCATTTTCGAATGTACGAACTCTCTGAATATTCGCTTTGAAAGAACGGTTGGATTTACCGGTAATTTTTCTGCCGTTGCCGCCTTTTTTCTTTGCCAATCCTTTGCGGGTGTATTGTCTTCCAAAAGCTGTTATTTTTCCGCAGTATTCACATTCACGTGACATCGTTAACCTCGTATTCAAATAAACGAAGCTCAGTTTTTAACATATAAAATTGTTCTGTCAAACTCTGATTTTAACAGTTTATCGAATTTTTGCAAAGTTTTACGGACGTTTGTAATTGTAATAAAGAAAGCTCATCAAACCTGCGATAAACACAAGAGCAACAAAGTTCTGCAGATAATCCAACCATTCTGCCGAAAAGGATTTCGAGAAAGGCAAGGCAAACGCACTCGTTGACAATCCACCAAGAATTAGCACGCCGATAACAAGTTTGAAGAATGCATCACCGGTTATCAATCCTGCTGCAGAAAGAATACCTTCATTGCTTTTACTACTGTTTCTGCCCGATGCTGCATATTTCGCGAACGCTCCGATAATTATGCCAATTCCCAACACTGAGGGAAGGTAAATCCCGACTGAAAACGCAAGTGAAGATAAAATTATGCCTTTTTTCTTGCCGATGATTTCAGTAATCACAGCCGCAACACCAAATCCTAAGCCGATTAAAACCGGTGTCCACGGAATCTTTACGCTTATGAACATTGCTGAAAGAACACTTGAATAAAAACTTGCCTGCGGACAAGCAAGCTGAGATGGTGCACTGCCAAATCCGTAAGCATTGTATGCTACGTAAAACACGAGTGGAACGACGATTGCACCAGCTAACAATCCAATAAGCTGTGGGATGAATCCAATCTGTGCTTTGTAACCATTCAGCTGCAGAGTTTTGTAATCCTGTGAACTGTCATTCGCTGCTGCAACTGCAACACAGATGGCAATTATCATCGGCATCAGATATATTGCATTTTCGAGTCCATCAGCACCGCCAAGCCCAACCAAAACACCAAAAGCGGAAATGACCAGCAAAGCGATGTAAACTGTTCCGCTGACCGGTGACGCTGATGAACCAACCTGCAAAGAAAGTAAAGCACCGAGATTGCTCATTAAATATGCAACAACGACAGAAACTACAAGAATCACAATAAACGGAAAAAATCCTGGAAATCCGGGAATCATCAGAACAATAAGTAACCCAACACCGAGAGCGATAGACGCAAACAGCATCATTAATTTACGTTTATCAATATTCAGCAGGCTTGTATCGATGTCCTTATTTGCAGAATTGACCGAATATTTTTTCCTATCAAGCACGAAATATGAGAACAAACTGTACAAAACCGCGACTGTCATTGCACCTGCACCGACCCAGCGTGTGAATTTCGCGACGGTAACCAATTTTTCTTGATAAATCACAACATCTATCGAATAATTCAAAAAACTACCGATGAATATCATTATCGCGGTTGACATTGTCAACAATCCACCAATACCAATAAATAAGGCACTTGCGGGAATCATTAATCCATCATCAGTACCAAGTTTTTTTAATTGAATTCCAACATCTTCTCTAATCAGATTAAGTTTTTCCATTAGATGCGTGAAAGCACCGAATAATAAACCAGCAACAAGTGAAGTCATGAGTCGTGGTTTGTAACTTTTATTTGTCTCGATTTCATCCGCTAATTCTTGAGTAAATGGCACTGGTTCAGCCATAACGCTGCTTTTTACTTCCTTGGCTGCGGTTTTAATCATTCTGTCGCAGGCGACGGCTTCTGGAGCAGGAAGTTTCGGGTCCAGGAGGAATTTTTTCGTTGCCAATCCTACAAATCCGAAACCCATAAATGTACCTGAAAGGCAAGCGATTATAAGCATGGGGATGTCAATTCTCGGAACCGGAGCACCCGCACCCATTGCCATAAATTGAATTGCAGGGGCAGAGAAAACTACACCGGCTGTAACCGCTGCACCGGCGGAGCCAGTAACCTGCGATATTGCGAGGAATTTTTTAGTTTTGCCCTTGAGGAGTTTTGAAAATGCTGCCCATCCGATAAGAATCACCAGAGGACTTACTCCCGGCGTGATGCCAGCCTTTGCGGCTGCGATAACAAGCGTACCGGAAATAACTGCTGAAAGTATAAACCCGAAAACAATTGCCCAGAGAGTCTCTTTTCTGTCTGCTTCCATAAAATTCTCCTTTATAATCTGCTTATATTATTCAATTAAGTAAATTTATACTGAAAATCTGATTGTCAAAATATCACCATCATGAACGATGTATTCTTTGCCCTCAAGCCGCAGCTTGCCATTTGCCTTGATTTCCTTTTCGCTTTTATATTTTTCGATATCTTCGAATGTAAAAACTTCCGCGCGAATGAAACCTCGTGCGAGGTCGGTGTGAATGCAGCCGGCAGCTTCGACGGCATTCGAGCCGGTTTTAAGCTCCCATGCGCGACATTCGTCGGCTCCGACGGTGTAAAACCGCATTGTGTTGAGGATTTCGAAAGCTTTCACGATTATTTTGTTCTGAGATAGCTCTGTGATATTGAATTCTGCAAGAAATTCCTTTTGCTCATCCGGTGATAAATCCTGAATTTCCTTCTCAACTTCAGCGTTGATAACGATTGCATCCTCGATTTTCGTATCAATTTTGCTGCTGGCATCATCGGAATTCAGGACAATTATTTTTGGTTTTTGAGATAAGAATTTAAATCCGCGTATCGATTTTTCGTCTTCCTCACTCATCTCAAATCCAAGCCAATTCTCGTTTTCTTCAAGATGTTTTTGCAGTATTACAAGGAATTCAAGCTCTTTCTGCTCTTCCTTGTGTGTTTTCGTTGGTTTTATTAGACTTGCTTGTAATTTTGCAATTCGTTTTTCAATCATCTCAAGGTCGCTATAAAGGAATTCTGAAAGCAGATTATCAAAATCTTTTATGAAATCGTTGTTATCAAAAGCCTTCAGCACGATAACGAGTGCATCTGAGAGTGTACGCATTTCTCCGAGTATTGATTTCAGGATTTCTGTGCGTGAACCCAGCTCGATTCCGCTGAAATCGAGAAATTCAGTTATCGCGTTTACTTTCTTTTTCGGTTCATATAATTCTGTCAGGAAATCGAGTCGGGTATCTGGAACTTTTACAATCCCGGGCTGAGGTTTTACACCGTGGTATTTTGAGGAATCAGGCACAATTCTGGTTAATGCCTGAAACAATGTACTTTTCCCGCTTAGTTGCGTTCCAACAATGCCGATTTTCATTCAAACCTCGAGATTTTGTTGTTAATTTTATATTCCTTCTGCTGAAAATCACTCCAATTTGTCCAATAAAAAAAGGGAAAATCCCAAATCAGGAATTTCCC
>CAYZQB010000155.1:0-7681 GCA_964480395.1 uncultured Planctomycetia bacterium | reverse complement strand
GGTTCTGCACCCGGTCGTGCTGGCGGAAATGATTATCACGGTGGTTCCAGCTTGTCAGTCTTCTTAGACCTTGGCGGTGAAGAAGATATCTACGCAGGCATAGGTATGAACAATAAAATTCAATGCTTCCCCGAATACGGCATCGTTGCGGACTTGAAATCATCAAAACTCGAATACGACGAAAAAATGTTGATGCCAATGAAATGAGACGTATATTTTGGGTCAACTATATTACAAATAATGAACAATCTGCAAATAAAAGGTGAAATAAGCGACTTAATTTAAGTGAAAAGTGCGTATTAAAAATCAAGTTTTCAGCATTTCAATCGATACTTTATACAGGTAAACCTGTTTTTACTCATCAACATTGTTTATAGGACTTAAAGTTATATATCCTGTTGTAGATGTTGAAAAGTAAAGCAGAAAGTCTGCAGTGTTTTATATAATTTATGAATTATCATTAATAAATAGTTTTACGGGAGAACAAAAGTGAAAAAATCTTTGCTGATCCTTTCAGTCCTCTTAATTATGGGAAGCATGCTTCTCTCAAGTGCAGTCAGGTCACCAATTTACTACGTTACAGATTATACAAAGCCTGCAATCATTCATTTTCAATACATGCCGAATCTAACATGCTGGTTCAAATCCGATAAATTCGAAGGATGGAAAAAATATTCGACGCTTGCAAACGGCGAACCACTAAAATTCTATGCTTTCGAAGATGGAGTTTACAGCATCAAAGCATTAAACGGAGAAGATGCACCTGAGGTTGGAGCAATGCCAGACGCTCAAGTTTTTGTGGATACTCGGTCTCCTGTTGTACAAATTATTTCTCCAAAACCAGGAGAAATTTATTCAGGAAGAACACCGATTCCTGTAATGTGGAAAATCACCGATGGAATTAAAATCAGTCGGAAAGCAAGTATTGATGTTGGAATTGTTGATGATGACGGAAGTATTTTGTGGAAGCCTATTACTCGTGTTGCAACACCATATCCTGATGCACCTCTGGATTATCAAACAGCAAAGGTAGGAATTCAAAAGCTTTTATTCAAAGTAAATATTCTTGACGATGCTGGTCATTTCAGTTTTGCAATGCTGAAATCACCTGTTTTCGTGGATAATGTCCCTCCGGTTACAAGCATGGGTCATCTCGAGATAAACAAACGTGAAATCATTTTTGATTATTCATACAATGATATTGGTGATTCACCACTCGCTGAGATTAAGCTTCTATTCAGAAAACTTGGTGAGCAAACCTGGAATAAGCTTGCTTTAGACGACAATACATATTCACCGATGAAAGCGACATTACCAGCAGATGGCAGATACGAACTTATGACAGTAGCGACGGATTATGCCGGAAACATTGAGAATAAAACTGATGCTGAGAAGAGCATATTAATTGATACTGAAGCGCCGAAGCTTAAATTTACGAGTTTTTTAGAGAGCAAGGAATATATCGCGGATCAGAAAGTTAAAATTACTGGTCAGATTGATGATCTCGACCTTGATGTTTATTCGGTTTCCCTTTATTTCTCTGCAAATAACGGCATAAGTTGGCAGCTCATCAACAGTGAACCTCTGACCATGAATGACAATAAATTTTCATATGATTGGGTAATTCCTGAAGTTATAACGACGCAGGCGAAATTTAAGATTGTAGCATCAGATTTAAGCAATTATTCTGCAGAGATTCAGAATCCTACACCTTTCGTGATAAATCTGCGTGAGAATCCTGAAGCAATGATTGTGAATGTTCGGACAATTTCAGGCGGTATTGAGTTCGGCTATCAGGTTCTTGGAATTGGAACAAGAGAAATAACTGAAGTTCAACTATGGAAGGGTGAATACAAAAATAATCAATGGACATGGGTTGTTGAGAAAACGGAAAATATTCTGAAAACCAAGGATGTGTTTGGAACAATCGAGTATCAGGGAGCAACGGCAAATCTCGGATTTTCAGTACGCTGCATAACGAAAACCGGTGAAAAAGAGTCAGAATTAAATGCAACTGACGGTCCTGAAGCATTTTTCAAAGGTTTTGTACCTGTTCCGAGAGCACATCTGAATACGCTGGCAACAGTGGCACTTTTGAAGGGCGGCGTAGGTTTTTCTCTTGGATGGAAGGCAACAACCACAAATGAATGCAAACTCAATATCGATTATTCGACAAACGATGGTAAAAGCTGGCAGAAGATATCACATGATATCAGCATTCCAAAGACAGGACTGTCATCGCAGACTCTTTGGAATCTTCCGATGGGCGATCATTCACGTGTGATGCTGAGGATGTCCCTCATTGTTGACGGTTTTTATGGCACTTCATATACTTATTGTGATGTACCCTTGAAAATTGATGGTGCTGCACCGGTTGGCAGACTGCTAAAACCCGCAGAAATCAAAATAATCGGTCGAAAAGCAATCTCAAATGCGCCTAAGATTACTTTCCCTCATAATTTCACCGATGTTGGACTTGCCGGTATTCTTGAACTTGAATTGTGGGCAGCGATTGATAGAGCAGCACCGGTTCTCGTAAAAACGTTCAGAGCAACAGAGAAGATTCAGTTTAACGTCCCTGATGATGGTGTTCACGTGGTTTCATTCAGAATTATAGCGAAGGATAATATCGGCAACACATATCGGAGTGAATCTTTGAATTTCGAGATAGATCGCAAACCTGCTTCAATTGTGCTAAACGAGTTCAATGTCGGTGGTAATTTCCTTTCAGATTCGCAGGAAAAACTCACATGGAAAGCAGATGACACAAATCTCGTCGAGAAACCTGTTGAAATTTTCCTCAGACGCGCAACAAATCTGAGCTGGGAGCTTGTTTCCGGTCCTCTCACAAATAACAGCGTGTTTAACTGGCATCTACCGAGATATCTTGTAACAGACAATTGTGAGATTAAAATAATAACTCGCGACGATGCTGGTAACGTTGGCGTAGCGATTTCTGCAAAACCATTTGCAGTTTCAGTTCATAATGAGCCGATTGCTAAGGCGATTGAACCTGCTGCATCTTCGGGCGGTCTTGGACATAAAATCAATGTAAAATATGGAGTAAGTTATAGCAAAAAGACAAAGCCGTTGGGTGTTCATATGTTTGTAACCAATGATTTTGGTAAAACCTACAATCATTGGCGTACGGTTTCGAATATTGATGGAAATTCCGAGTTTATTGCTCCTGTAACCGGAAAATATGGCATCACTTTCGTAGCATTCGATAATCGTGGGTTTACAGAAGCAATTCCTCAAAGTGGTGATGTGCCGGAGTTGATGATTGATGTTCAGCTTGATAATGATGTAGAGCCATATTCCTTACGTTTAATGCCTGACAAACAAGAATATTCAACGAAAGACAGGATTCTTGTACGCTGGTTCTTGCGTGGCAATGCACCTATTGAAAAGAGCATAATAGTTGAGCTTTCAGGGGATGCTGGCATCAGCTGGAAAGAGGTTGCATCCAACAAACTCAAGGGTGAAACGACAATAAAAGATACAAAGGTTGGAGTATATTTTGTGAGATTGACATTTATGGATATGTTCGGCAAGAAACATGAGCTTTGTAGGGAAATCATCGTTAAATAGAAAGTTAAAATCTTTAACCACGAAACTCACGAAAAAATATAGTTTCTTTCTTACTCATGGCTAGTTGCTATAATTCCGCTTTCGATAATAAAAAAATTTAAAATTTATTCGTTTAGATAAATCGATTCAAAATATTCGATGGAATCGGTGATTGCTTCACTTCCGCTGGTCGCTCGCAATGACATTGTGTATGTTTACTCCACAGAACCTTCAAATTCATTGAAATATGCAATGGATGAATTGTTTGTAAAATATGTATTTGGTATGTTCAAATGCCAAATCAAAAAATTTAGGGTTCATTCATTATTGGACACAAAAAAAAGCAGGTTAACCTGCCTCGGGATTTTTTTCTTCTTTTTTGAGATATTCTAAGTGTTTTTCGGATGTTTTAAGAAGTTTTGTCATATCAGCATCTTTGAGTTTGAGATATTCAGGATACGCAATAATTTTGTTGTATTTATTGAAGTTATTGTAAAAAAATATGGAATCTTCGTGAAATTTGGGTTTCAACTCAGCATCAACTCTCATTTTTCTGGCTTCAACTATTTTTTCAGTATATTTTTTTGCCCATTGAAAATATTTAATTCTCAATTCAACTTTCTTCTGAACCGTGGTATCTTTCAGTTTTTTTTGTCGTTTTATTGATTTAAGTGTTGATTCATAAGCTTTTATCTTGCCATCGACGAAAGTGTTCTGTCTGCTCAACATGTTTTTAAGTAAAATCCGCTTTTGTTTAGCTTTGCTGAATTCTGCCTTGGAATCATATTTATCGATCTCAACGTAATATTTCTGAATGCTTTTTTCGCGACTGAGAATGAATTTTCGTTCTAGTTTCACGTAAATCAGCATGTTATCTCTGGCTTTCAGGTCTTCATCGCGCCAGAATTTACAGCGTTCAAGCGTACTATCAAGGAGAGTTTTCTGATGAATCAACAGTTTTTCGGTAATTGTGAGAAAATCCTTAAGATTTTCATCTGTTTTCTCGTCAGTTTTAAGTTCATTGATTTTATAGAGCGATTCTTCAATTTGTTTGTTAAACTTGTCAAGCTGTGCAATCGCAACATCACGATAAGCTGCTGCAGTTTTAAATTTGTTGTAATTCTCTAGTGTTTCTGATGCCTTTATCAGTGAATCCAACTCAGCATCTTTGTATTTATCCAAAACCTTTTTCTTGAATTCCTCATATTTCTTATCATTCTTATCCTCTGAAACCGCCATCGAAGATAAAACCGAAACTAAAAACAAAATAAATATAAGCTTAAGATGCATATCAAAATCCTTAGTTCTTACTTAAACATAAACTTTTTATGTGTAAAATATCAAGAAATTAAAAAAAAATGAGGACACAACGTCCTCAATTAACATAAAAATCATTTATGGTTGAATATTACATAAAATCGTTGTATTTCAACTATCCAGTAGCCAAAATCGACTTGAAAGGATTCCGAGTCTTTCTGACCTTTAAGATTGATTTCTCCGGTTTGAATCTCGGAAGATAAATACCATATCTTTTCAAAATCATCGATGCTTTCCAAAATGGTGCTTCAAAATCGATTTCGAAGCCATGCTTATCACGTAAGTTCTTTACTCGAATATACGCGGAAATAATGACATTCCGGTTAAGAATAACCTGCGATTCAAAATCGTAAGAATCCTGAGAGTCCAAAATATGCTGAAGTTCATTAAACATGTCCTTCTCCTTCCTAAATTTCCATTAATTCATCAGTAATTGTAATACCGGGAAAATCAGGATATTTGTTTTTGAAATAATTGTTTAACTTTTCTAACTTTGTATTAGTTATCGACATATTCTTTTGACTTTTTTCATAAAATTCGTTGTAATTTGCACAAATTGCCTTTTTTGTCCTTTTTTCTTGTTGATTTGCACAAAAATCCGGATTTTGCATTTCTGAACAACGAGTTTCACTTAGGTCAGAAAAAGCCGTAGAATCGATAAAATAAATCATAAATAAACTCCCTTCGGTAAAAGTGTATTTAATAACTTGCTTGCTTTTTCCATATTACGCATCTCACACATCTGACAAACCTGTTGCCACTAAAAGTTAGTGTTTGTTCGAGTTACTGCTTCCTTGCTTCTTGCACTTTGCTCCTGATTCACCTGTGATTATTCGTCAGTCGCGATAAAATCATCAGGTAACTCAAGAGAAATATCTTTAAACAAGCTCTGATACTTGTAATATTTGCGTTCCGCTTCGCTTCCATAATTTTGTTCATAGATCTTCGAATTCATAAGTAGAAGTCGCGAGCCCATCCCAACCATGTGAAGCGGTTCACCGGCTTTCAATTTCAAATTTTCGATCATATCTTTGGAAAGTGTGATTTTACCGTTGACACTGATCGATGCCATTTGTCTGCCAGCAAGTATCATCCTGTAGAATTTTCGAATCTCAGATCTTTCATCGCGGTATTCAGGATCGTTGAGCTTTTGCATGACGGAATCTTTATATATTTTTTCAATCTCATCTGCTTGTTGACTTGTCATAATACTTACCGTTGAAATCGATTCTCGCCAGATGATTACACTATCTGCATCCCAAGTCCTAATTACTCTTAATATTGCCTCAGGAAGAATAACTCCGCGCTGGGTTGTGAGTTTTGTTGAAAAATGCCCTAAAAATTTCGCGAATTTTGCCGATTCACTAATAATATCATCATCATTTTCGTCAATAAAATCATCAGTGATGTGTTCTTCTTCTTTTTGAGTCATTTTATTTTCCATAAGTTATAAATCAGCTTCTTTTTATCATTATCGTTCATAAAATATCATAAATATACTAAAATATTAATCAAAAAACAAAGTGAGTCAAGTTTTAATTATTTTTTTTCTTTTTTTGGAAATTTGTATTATAACGTTATAAGTAAATGAAAAATAATGAGTTATAAGGTTTTCGTATCCCAAAAAAGGCAAATTTTAGTTAAATTTCTGTAATATTTCCTAAAATTTAAGCAAATTCTATTAAAAATATTTCAAAAATGATTTTTCTCAGCAATGAAAAACAGGTTTTTTATTACTCAATCTTGCTGATTTTTTCCTGATATATTTTGCATTGTTTTGCAAAGGTTATGCTGTTTTAATTAATCAGAACGATAAAAAACCTTGAAATTAACAAACATTTGAGTTGCACTGATTAAAATGATATAAAAACTAAGTTAATATTTGTGTGAATTGAGGAGGTTCTTCAATGGCAATAATGTTCAGGTGTAAAAGATGCAATGCAAAAATAAAAGTGCCTGACGACAAAGCAGGTAAACACGGTAAATGCCCAAAATGCGCAAATACTGTTTTTGTTCCACTCGAAACTGAGCCCGAATTTACAAATATTAGAGAAAGTGATACAAAAATTGTCAGAAGAAGAACAAAACCTGAACGTATATTAAAAAAGACATCGAATAAACATAGGATGATGAATACTGGCGATACACAGACTTTAAAATTGAATAAATTAACAAATTTAAGCTTCGATAAAGATATTGATCTTGAACAAACTGCGATGCTTCACTTACCCGAATCTGAAATGAATGAACCAATTGGACGAAAACGAAAAACATTTAAGCTTCAGAGCAAACAGACGGATGTTGGTGAAGATGACGATCTTTTGTTTCTTGACGAAGATAAGCCGGAAATGATCGACGACACTGCACTTGTTGATATTCCTGATGAACCTATGCCTCTGCTTCCTGACGATTATTTCGCGGGTTTTGATGATGATATGCATGCTGATGAGAAAACGGAGGTGGTTGAAAAACAAGTTAAGCCGGTTCTGCAACGTAAAAGTGAGAAACATCGGATGCCTGCACCGAAGCCAAGGAAGAAACCGCTGCCCTCAGCACAAGCGAAAAGTCGCATCAGCGAATATAAATCCGCGAAGCTGAAACCTGAATTACAAAAAGAAAAGGAATCAGTTAAAAAAGGTGGGAGTGGGTTTTTCTGGGTATTTTTCGGCATAATTCTTGCGATTGCACATACGGCAGCAGCATTTATTCTGGGTGCTTCGTTTATGCTTAACCGTGTTGAAAAGGGCAATTCACCAGTCGATTCTGCATTTGAAATCATGAAATTCGACGACCG
>CAYZQB010000154.1:6428-7798 GCA_964480395.1 uncultured Planctomycetia bacterium | reverse complement strand
CCCAAAGAATTCCACCTTCGCGAAGTTCTTGCAAGTCAGATAATACTGGCTTGACAAGAATAACATTCCCAATCTTGGTCAGCAGTTCATGGCGTGTTGCAATGCCACCCGTCTGAGTAGCAATGTCCGAGTCGGAAATACTGAATTTCGCTCCATAGCCTTCCTCAAATATCAGTTGGCGACGAATTTGTTCGGGAATGCGAAGCAGATGCTCCGGATGGATTGGAATACGGTTCTCATCCTCTTTTTTTGAAGTACCAATGACTCCAAATGTCAATATACTCATATCGTTTCCTTTTTCATGAGTGTAATCAATATATCAAATTTTGATTCAGTTTCAATATCAACATATCAGAAATGAGTAGAAGGTTCTAAATATTTAGACGCTTTTTTCTAAATTTTTAGACAATAGTCGTATTTAGTTACTCGGTGATGCTCCACTATACAACATATAGATGCATTACGCAAATTTGCTTATATTTTGTTTGGCACACAAATTGCTTTATATATATATCACAAGACATACAACCGGGATTTAACATATCAAACTGTTGGTGAATGATTTACTACTTGATCTGCAACATTAAACCAACAGAACATGATTAGCAACATGATTTATACTCCTCTCTCAAAACAGCCGTGAAAACGGCTGTTTTATTTTATCGCAATTTCCATTTTCATCTTCTGACAACAAGTTTTTATTGGATTATGGATTAATGCTGAAATCAATTGTTTGATTCCATCGCTATTTATCATCGATTGTTCGAGGAGTATGTTTTTTTTCGATGTATGCTGCTATCTCTCGCACAGCTTCATAAACCCGATATTTCAACGTACCTTCCGGATCTCCGGTAATCTCTGAAATGTCCCGATATGGCAGACCCTCATAAATTCTCAGTAAAATAACCTCTTTTTTCTTTGCCGATAATTTTTCGATTGCTTCCTGAACAAGCATTCTGTCTTCTTCCAACATAATCAAATTTTGTGGTTGTGGTTGATTGTCGTCTTCGATAATTGAATCCAGCGAATATTCCTCGCTGCTGTTTTCAACCGATAATGAATGATGAGCACGAAGGTTTTCCTTCTTGAAATAATCAAAGCACAGGTTTTTTGCAATCTGTATCAACCAGGTTAATAGTTTTGCGCTAGGTTTGTAACGTTCTATGTTTCTCAACACTCTAATAAAGGTGTCTTGAAAAATATCCTCAGCAGCTTCGTGATTTCCGACAAGTCTCAGAATGAAATTATAAAGTTGATTCCCATATTCTTTGATTAGTTTATCAAACGCTTTTTCGTCGCCGTTTCGATATGCAATAAGTAAATTCTCATTTTCAGACTTTTTAACATGCCGACTTTTTCGAGATTTGTCG
>CAYZQB010000154.1:0-6328 GCA_964480395.1 uncultured Planctomycetia bacterium | reverse complement strand
TTTACCGAATGTTTGATTCATCAACAACATCGGGGATTTCATCAGTGAAATTATATACACACCTGAAACCGATTAAGGAATACACGAGATCAGGATTGATTCCGCGTCGAGTGGATATTTTTATTGTCTCAGCATTTGAATTATAGCAACCACCCTTTATAACTTTATTCTTTGAGAGCCTGAAATCGCAAGGGTTTTGTTCATTGCTCATGTTTTTTCTGTCAATATGATAATTATCCAGACACCATTCCCAGACATTTCCCGATAAATCCTTCACGCCGAAGTTCGAGTTGCCTAGTCTGTAACTGCCTACTTTACCAGGGATAACGATTCTTTTACCGATTTTGAAACATGCATGGCGGAAAGTTGGCACATCGTCTCCCCAGGGATATATGCTGACCGTTTTACCGCGTGCTGCAGATTCCCATTGAGCTTCTGTGGGAAGTTCTCCACCTGCCCATTTAGCGTATTCATATGCGCCATACCAGGTTATGTCGTAAATAGGACGGTTTTCCCAGCTCTTCTTCGGTTTGTATTCAATTTCTTCATTTTCCAGCTTTACAATGTTTATCTGCGAATGCGAATTCTCGAACAAAATCGTTTTTCCTTTATATATACCGTCTTTAACTATTGATGATTTGTAATCAGCAAGGAATTTGCAGTACATTTCGACACTTACCTCGGTTTCATCGATAAGATATTTGCTGAGTTTTACTTTCGTGAATAGTTTTTTCTTAGAAACATTATTTGCACCACTATCATCAGTTATATTTTCGAAATCAACATCAACATTGTAATCACCAGCATCGATGAGAATCATATTCATATTGTCCTTGAGTCTTTTAAACCTTTTCGAGTTTTTATAATTTTTTGTAATTTCTTTTAATTCTATTTTGCTATTTGTGTTGACGATTTTAACTTCTTGGTTTTCAGTTTTCCTTATCGGCGAAAGAAAATAACCTGTGATATATGCACATCTGAACCCGATATTTGAGGATTTGACGGTTTCCTGCATGTTATTGCGAAACGAGCATCTGAGTTTCTTCAGATTTTTACACATGTAATTCGCTCCCTTAACAACACGCCCATACGATGAAGAATCTTGTAAATATTCACGTTGAGGTAGATCAACACCAAGCTGACGCAATTTCCCGCAGGTTTCATTAAGAAATGCATCAACGCACCATTCCGAGACATTATCTGACAGATGCATTACGCCCAGAAAACTCTCATCACCTGAAGATTTATCGGTTTCCATCGTGCTTTCCTTGTTTATCGAGAGTTTTTCACGATTCAGTATTTCGTTCCCGAAACTGAATATTCGCTTACTTTTGTCCGCATAATCATATGCTGCTGCCTTTTCAAACATCGCTTCTGTGGGTAAACAGCTTATATTCTCATAATTTTGCCATCCCTGATTCCATACCCAAAGAGAATATGCGTTGGCTCCCGAGAATGATACAAAACGTACAGGCAATTTTTGTGTGAAATCGGTTGCTTTGAATTCATTGCCATCGAAGGTCAATTCAGAATTGGTATTTTCGAAGTCATAAAACTTTGCTGCGAGAGAATAACTTATTTTCGCTGCATTCAGAAAATTGCAGTATTGTTCATTGCTAATTTCGGTCAAATCCATGAAAAATTCAGGAACCCAGATGTATTTATCCTGACTTTCATCCGTAGTACCAATTCTAAACACATCACCAACCTTGAAATATCCGCCGGGAACTCGGACAATCTTCATACTGTCGTTTTGTCGCTGGTATATTTCAATGCCGTCTTGACGCGTTTCAACGAGTATTAAATTGAGATTTTCAGAGATTTTTCCGCCATACTCCGCATTGGATGTAAATTTAGCAAAATCCCACGCATCAGCATGCAATTGATAATTCTCTCGTTTTTTATCCGGTTCTTCAAGCGATATTATATTACTTGGTATTTTTTTCCCATTATTTGCTGATGAATCATCCGACGTCGCACTTTTCTTTTCAATTACATCAACTTTGCCGTTATAAGCACATCTGAAACCCAGATACAGCGATGATGTCTCTTCATGCACCGCCTGCCGAATAAATGTGCGTATGTTTTTAACATCGGAATTGCTTCCACCGCCTCTTGCCACGTGGTATCTATCAATATTTGTATTTCTGTCTGAATTTGGTGAAGAAGGATTTTTCGGTTTTGGCTCTTTTAAATTCACAGGATTAATTTTTTTTGCTTCAATCGACGAGTAAAATGCTTCATCATAAAAATCCATAGTCAATTCCCAAACGTTGCCGGACAGATTATAACAGCCGAAAGGAGAAGCACCTGCCTTAAATTTATTGACCTGCATAGGTCTTAGTGAATAAGTATCTTGATAATTCGCTTTATCCTTGTCAGGTTCGTCGTTTCCCCATGGGTAGATTATGCTGTCTTTACCACGGGCAGCTTTTTCCCATTGCGCCTCGGTAAGAAGCTCTGCTTTCGCCCATTTAGCGTACTCCTGAGCACCAAACCATGTTATGCCAACTACTGGAGCGGATTTATCACCGGAAAGCTGCCATTTACCTTCCTTATCCTTCATGAAACCCCAGATTGTCTCCTTAATCATAACTTTGCCAGCATTAGTGCCACCTTTAATGCGGTCTGTGCCATATTCTTCAAGGAATGCTGCGAATTGTCCGTTGCTGACCTCGTACTTGTCAACAAGATACATATCAAGCCCGACCAAATGCGCGGGTTTTGCCTCGGTTACAACATCTGAACCCATGTAAAAATCACCTGCCGGAATCTCAATCATAATCATGCCGTCTTTCGGACGTTTATACTCCCTGAAACCTTGCTCGTTTTTACCGAGATATTCCAAACCTTTGGCAATCGGGTCGAAGGTTGCCTTAGGGATTTCCACTTTATTAACTTCGTGTTTTTCCTGTGTTTCAGCAAATATGGCAGTCCTGAAACCAAGATAATGCTTTGTTTTTGACGGCGCATCCCAGCTTCGAACAGTGCTTCGGGTTTTACTCTGGGAGCTTGAAAATCCCCCACCGCGATATTCCCGCATGTCATAATCCTGCATGGCATAATCGCTTGCGTTGAATTCAAAATCACCAGCTTTTGGAAAATCGAACTTTGGAACAACAAAGTCCATATAGTCCTTTGACTTTTCAGTATCTTTAAATTTCTCAATGCTGTTTGTCAATTTCTCTAAAACTTCCTTAAATTTCTCTGCTCTATCAGGATAATACTTGATGAATCTTTCTATATGCTCCTTAAGCTCTCTTTTGTAATTGATTATGTTATCTGTCTTCAATTCAGTCTCAGCGGTTTTCAGAAGGAAAGCTTCCTCTGCATTTCTTGTGTCATAAAGTGTGAGTGTGCCAGCATTGGCAATCCATTCCCAGACATTGCCTGAAAGGTTGTATATTCCGCAATATGACGAAGATTGAGCAAATTCGCTTGTTTTCACCGTAGGAATCACGTCCCATTGGTAAATTTTACCCCTTTCACAAACAATTTTACTTTGATCGAATTCATCGCCCCAAGGATAGATTCGTTTCTTCTTTGGTGCGCAAGCAGCGACACATTCGAACATCGCGGTGGTCGGCAAAAGACAGTCGGCACCTTCGAAATCGCGCCAATTATGCCCCCAAGCCCAGAGGGAGTATGCATTCGCGCCGAACCAGCTCACATTTTGCGCTGGATAATCATCCTTTCCTTCCTTGGGCATGTAAATTCCAGTTTTGAACTCAATCTGTGCTGAGATTGAGTCAAGACTATAAAATCTTATCAGAAGCCCGCGCGGGTCAACAGAATTTAGAAATTTACAGTATTGCTCATTTGAAACTTCGAATTTGTCATAATAAAACGGTCTAAGTTTCAGTGTTTTCGTGGGTATTTCATCGTATTCTTTATCTTCTTCTAAATTTTCCGGTCTTCCAATTCCAGTTGTATCGCCGATAGTTATTTCACGTTCAGGCATCATAACGACAATCATACCGTCAGTTGAACGCGTGAATTCCTCGTACCCCTGTTTATTTTTACCTTCAGGTTTCAGTTCGCATTTAACCAGCCCGTTTTTCCCGTCGGTTGGTGACTCATTTCGCGTATTCATACCGAGTTTTATCCTGACAACTTCCTCGATTGCTAGTGCTGCTGGACTGATATTTTCAGTAAATTGAGGGATTTTTGACAGAATCCGCAAAGCATTTTCATAATCTTCTTTTTCGTATGCTTTGAGTGCTTCCTCAAGAATCTTTGAGACCATCATTTCTTTGGCGGCATCAAGCTGAGACGCGAAAATCTTCTGAAAATACGGAATAATCTCATCTTTCAGTTTTATCAGTTCGCTGAATTCGGCAATCGCTTTCTCAACCTCACCTTTTTCCAGTGCGATTAATGCTGCTTCGTATTTCTGGCGAATCTGAACAGGTAGAGTTTGCAGATTGAAACGCTCCTGCCAGCTTGACAAATCCTTGAAGTCAGGGAATTGTGGCTTTATTTTTCCAAGTAAATCCAAACCCTCTTTAATCATGTTTTCGGAATATAGGAATTGAAGATACGATTCGTAAATCTCGATAACAGCAGATAAAACCAGCGGATCAGGATTTTTCTGCATATCGTTGAGTGCTTTTGCTTGAATAGCAAAACCGACCGCTAAATCGAAATTTTCCTTGGATTTTTTCTTTTCGATAAGCTTTTTTGCTTGATTAACCAAGCCTGCGACGATTTTGTTCTTAATTTCCACTGAGTCTTGCGGTACAGGAATTTTGAGTTCAATTGTCGGCAGTGCCTGGAAATTGTCGTCAATTCTGACTAAATCTGCTGGTTTGAGTTTGATTTCATCTTCAAGCAAAATCACTTTGTCATTAAAGACCTTGATTTTGTCATATTTCGAAAGCTGTTCGATAAGCAAATTGAAAACAACTCGACCGAGTTTATCGCTTGTCTTCTGCAGAGTTGATAATTCTGTTTCAGTAGAAAACAACTCGACTTTAACGCCATCAAGCTTTTGTCCTGCCTGATTAACAAGCTTAATGCTGACCGATACGACAATCTGATTATCCTGAGCATGGATGCTAATAATGGGCAGCAAAAACAAACATAAAATCAGAAAAATTCTGTTTGATGAGATATGCATATTCATTTCCTATTTAGTCGAATCATGAATTATAATTTTAAATTTTATACCTGACAAAGAGTAACATTTGCACATTGAAAAAACCAGAAAGTCGAAAAATTCATCAAGTTTCAATTTCAAACTGTATTATTATTTAATTTTCGATTTTTATTGAATGGTTTGTTGAATGGTGCGTATAATTTTGATTTTGTAAAGCCAACCGATTTTATGTAAGGGTTTGAATGCTTTCATTTATTTCCTGCATGATAGCAATTGCTGGCGCGATACTGCTTTTGTTTTTCAAATCTACGCATTTGAAAGAGATTAAGGCGACTGCGATTTTCGTGTCAGTGATTATACTGCTTGCGTCGATTTTCCTGCTATATCCAAAATCGCATGAATCGGTGATAGTATTTGACGGCACAGCGTATTTTGGTTCGGACTATTTTTCTGCTTTAAGCTCGATTGTCGTGGCATTTCTCACGCTTTTGTGCATTATTGCGACTCAGTCAAGCGGATGTGAGAATTTTCGGGAAATTACCAAGTCAGAATCCATAAGCACGAGAAAATACTATGTAATGCTGCTTATGTTGGAGGGTTTGTACATTCTGCTCTTTAGTTCGAGAAGTCTGATAATTTCTGCTCTGATAATTCTCGTTGCGATATCCTTGCTGTATTTCATGATGCGAAAAAGTGATAAGAAGCTTGAATCTGTCGCATTGAAAACGCTTGCTTTCAGGTTAACAGGCGCATTTTTTCTGATACTTGCCGGAATTTTCAACGGTTTCACCGAAGATTCATGCCTTGACCTTTATTTTTTTATGTTTGGCATAATATTCATACTGCCGATACTGCCCGTTCATACGTATCTGTCGGACATGTTCGCAGGTATCGGGCTTAAGGATGGTTTAGCAGCAATTATCCTGCAGTTTGTCGGATTTTACATGCTTCTGAGCTTCAGCACAGCGATGAATACTGAAATATCATCAATTGCCGGATTCTGGATTGTTTTATCGTTGATTAATCTCATTGTCATTGTACTTGCGTCCCGGTCGCAACTTGGCATCTATCGGCAATTTTCGTATGTGCTGGTTTTTTTCGCAGGACTGGTCGCATTCTTTAATTTTGCACTAATTGACGATATTTTTGCATTAAACACCGTAAAATATCTCGCCCTGTGTACTCCGCTGATTCTTTCGTTCTGCTGGGTATGTATTTATCAGCTTAAAT
>CAYZQB010000153.1:0-7826 GCA_964480395.1 uncultured Planctomycetia bacterium | reverse complement strand
GAGACATCACAGGAATCCCAGATTGTTCAAGTTTAGATTCTTACTTTTTAGATAAAACCGAAAGAAAATATTCAAAAGCAGTTACTGAAAGTGAAAATAAACAACTTCATGACAAATACATCAACTTCCTATCTTTCATGAAAGATTTCAAGAAATATGATTTTGTTTTAGGAAATATTGAAGATAAATTTAATGTTTCTATTCATGTTAAACCAAATCCTATTAAAGAGTATATTTTATTAGAAATTTATAATGCTGATGAAACAAAAATTTTAGCATCTCCAAAAGCTAATTACAAATCTAAAAATATTGTTGAAAAAATTGCTGAATTTTTAGGAAAGAAAATTCCTAAAACAAGCAATTGAAGTATGTATTATGCAATATCAGTATTATAACCATCTCCTATAAAATGACATCTCAAAAAAAATCTTCGTGAAACTTCGTGTATCTTAGTGGTGAAAAACTCTTATATTTCTCTGCGTTCTCTGTGTCTCTGTGGCAAAGTTCTGGATTCCCGTTTTCACGGGAATGACAACCGAGATTCATTACTGGGTGAGGGTTTTGAGGGATTTGAGCCAGGAAAGTTCGAGTTCGGTCTTCTTTCTGTTTTCCTGGGAGTCAGATTTCAGGATTTTTTCGGAATATTCTGATAATTTTGTTTCGAGGTCATCCTTTTTAATATCTTTTACGGTTGCAATTCTTTCTGCGAGAACGGTCACGTCGTTTTCAGCAATCTGTATAAATCCGTTCTGCATCGCGAATTTTTGCACTTTGCCGTCATCAACTTTAACAATTGCGATGCCTGTTCCGAGTTTTGTAACGAAAGGCGCATGGTCGTGCATCACTCCCATCATGCCGTCATATGCAGGAACTTGCAGCTCGACACATTCATCATCGAAATACGGTTTTTCAGCAGTTACAAGTTTCACCTTAAACTTCTTACTCATCCAAATCTCCCAGGTGTATATTTTTGATAGTTTCGGTGATTATGCCAAGAAATGAATCAGCTTTCAAGCTTGCACCACCGACGAGAAAACCGTCAATGTCTTTTTGTGCTGACAAAATCCCCGCGTTTGCTGGCTTCACCGAACCGCCGTACAAAAATGACACATTCTGCGCATAATCATCATTAAGAAAGTCAACATTTGATGTAACAAATTCCCCTATATAATTGCGCAAATTCTCACACATTTCCTGCGCTTGAACTTCCGATGCGGTTTTACCCGTGCCGATAGCCCAGATTGGTTCGTATGCAATAATCAGATTCTCCCAGAATATCTCAATGTCTGCAAAATGTTCGACAATTTCGCGAACTTGATTACGGACATATGCCATAAAGTCTGCGTTTTCACGAATTTCCAGCGTTTCGCCGACACAAATTATTGGTGTCATACCAATTTCAAGAACTTGTTTTATTTTTGCATTGAGTATTTCTGAAGTTTCACCATGGAATTGCCTGCGTTCAGAATGTCCGACAACAACGTAACTACACTCGAAATCAGTAAGCATTTTCGCAGAAACATCACCGGTATATGCACCATTTTCCTTAGTACTGACATCCTGAGCACCGATTTTGATATTGCTGAAATGGGCAGCATCCCTAACAGCATGAAGATAAACGAGTGGTGGTATGCAGATGACTTCAACAACATCATCCACAGGCATCTGAGAAGAAATTCCAATTATCAGTTCTTCTGATTCTGTCAAAGTTTGGTTCATTTTCCAATTGCCAGCAATAATTTTTCTGCGCATTGAAACCTCCATTTGAGTGAAAAGTCGCTGATATAAGAAAATACATAAGTTTCCACAAAATTACATAATAAATAAACTAAGATGTCAGGTTTTTTTCGTACTTATTTCTGCTTTTTCACCCATTTTTCAAGTGCATCAACCTCTTTCACACCTGTTTTCAGTATTTTATCATCAGTAAGCTTAAAATGCTTGATAATCCATTCACCATCATAGGAATTAATGGCAATTGTAAGCTTATTTTTATCGCCTATTTTGATATTATCCTTGAAAACTTCCTGAATCTGCTCTTTTGTGAGTGTAAGCGCGAAAATCTCATTGTTATATTTGAAAACTTTGTGTAAATGCTTAAACCTGATTTCACCTTTACTCAACCCACTCGATGTTTCAATAGCTGCAACATCCGCCTTTGTCTGTTCAAGATAGATTTCCTTTGCAACCTTGTCTAACTCTTGCTTCGAATAATCGCGCGAAATGCTGCAAATCAGACGTTCCATGTCTTCATCTTTTGTCGGTTTTCGGAAATCTGTCGCAATAATCTCTCCACCAATCTTCTTTATCCATGCATATGCTGAGTGCTGAAAATCCCGCTTCTCCTTCTTCGCATCATAATACTGAATAATTAAGCTAAACGGGTTGTCAAGCACGTGAACTTGAATATATCCGAAAGGACAATAACCCGAAGGATATGTAATCGAGCCAGTATTGAGATACAAAGGTCCTTTATCACCATATTCTTCAATTTTAAGCCGGGTGAAAAAATGTGTAGTCGCGGAAAGTACAAGATCACATTTTTCGTATATAACTTTTCGCTGATCCGAGTTGAGTTGTTCATAAAAAAATCCGGTGCGTGAGTGAGCGGCAATGATGACAATGTCTTTGCTGCCTTTTTTGATAGATTTCAATGTTTCTACGAGATATTTCTTTGAATCATCCGTAAAAGCTTTGCTTGCGTCAGCGGGTGAGTCGGAATAATGAAGCTGAATCAGATGCACGGTATATTCATCAACCTTAATTTTTGCGTAATATTCGCATTTATTTTCACGGATTTTTACATGCTTTTTCTTGGAAAGTTTATTAACTTCGAGAATTGGTGCGCCTGAACCCCAATCTTCCTGACTTTTGCCGTAATATTCGTTTTCGCCGTCAGCAACGTTTGCATAAAAATTGTCAAACCAGAATTTGTTATTTTTGAGAAATTCTAAAAAATCGTTTCGCCATTCTTTTTTAAGATGATCACCAAGACCGATGATAAATTTATCCTGACTCTCTTTTATCCATTCAACCATTTTTTTGAATTCGGGCTTAGCGTCCGGTCCGTCACCTTTATTGTCACTCATAATCGCAAAGCTGAATGCTGCTGTTTTGTCAAGCATCTCAATTGTCTTGATGCCCTCGATTTTGCCATCGATGAATTTGTGAACAATCGGCATGGTTTGAAGAACTTGCACTTTATCAACAATTTTTTTACACGAGATAAATCCACAAAAACAGACTGAAATAATCAGTATGAGAACTATAAAATTGTGAAAACGCATAAACTCACCTCTATAAATGAATTTCAAATAGAATAAATCACATAACAGGAATTTTCTTGGTTTTAAAATTTTTATTCTCACTGGGCATTTTTATCAAGAAAAGGAAAAAAATACCGAGGAGAAGCATCGGAAGCTGCCCGATCAAAGCAATGCGGTACGATGATGCTTCTGAAAACTGATAATACTGAAACGCGATGAGTTTGATTGTTGGAAGCATGATTATGCCGATAACAGCAAATTTCTTCGTGAGATTTAGAAAACCGAAATATTCGCCGATATGCTCTGGCGGTGCTAAAATCATCAAAAGCTTTCGTCCTGCTGTCCAGAATGCTGCAATTCCAAGTCCTCCGCCGATAATCAACGCCAACGCCATAATATAGAACATTTCGCGCGGTACTAATGCTGCGATTACCAGTGCGCAAAGTGTTCCGAACGCACCCATAATCAAAACAGTGCGCGGTCCTATTCTGTCTGCAAGGTAACCAAGGACAAATGAGAATATCGCTGCTGCTGAGTTGACTAAAAGTAAAAAAACAATAATCTGCTGCTCAGTCGGTGCAAAAACGGAGTGTGTAATCTTCGCCAGATAACTTATTGCAGTATTTTGCACGTCCTGACACATAAATGCTGCGAGTAAAAAGTACAACAATGGTTTGTTTTTCGGAAGCTTTCTGATTGTGCTGAAAACCTGTTGCAATGCAGGTTTATGCGTAATTTGCATCTGTTGAATTTTACTAATCCTGCGCTCAGGAACGTATATGACAAATGGAATGGCAGTAAGAAAAAAAAGAATCGCACCGAGGATAAATGAGTCAGAGAATTTATCGTCACCATATTCAAGCTTGATAAATTTGCCACTTTTGCTGTAAATCTTGAATTGATTGCCTTCACGTTCAATACGGATTTCGCTGGCACTTTCACTAAAATCCTCGTATTTTTTACCAATTGCAGTCTTTATATCGTTAAAATCAAATGATTTTGGTAAAATTTCATAATCATTGTGTTTATTAATCAAAAATTTAACTTTGCCCAGTTTTCCAGTTTTTGATTCATCATCACGGATTTCAAGCAGATATGATTTCTCGGTTGCATCAACGAAATGCTGTGTTTTAACGCTTTTGAACATAATGTTCGGCAGAAGAATCATAATCAGACCTGCTGAAACGATTGAACCAAGATACCCGAGTCCAACACCTAATCCGGAAACTTTTCCAGCTTCGTCATTATTTTTTATGAGTAAGGGAAGAAGGGAATCATAAAGCACAAGCGAGCATTGAAATGCTATATTCCCGATAAACAGATAAATACAAAGCATGAACATGTTCTGGGTCAAACCCATTAAAAACATAGAAAAAACCGCAACAATCGTAAGAATTATGACACCGAATTTCGGATAACCTATCCGGTCAGAAATTGCGCCGATAACCGGAACAACAATTCCAGAAACAATCATCGATGTGAAGAATGAGATTCCGTAGAATAATTCACCACCCATACCAGCAGCATCGAAATATCTGACACCGGCAAGGGTCATAACGACGAAAGCGTATATCGTATTTGCAAAATCGTACATCGCCCATGAGATTCGCGGCATGAAACCAGCACTAACGTTTGAATCCTTGGGTTCATCTGTCATCTTGCATCCCTAAATTAGACGATATTTACGCAAATTAGGTGTTTATAAATTACCAATATGCGAATGTAATTTTCGCTTTATTAAAAGATATTATTCGACTTTCTTAGGAATAACCTCAAAACCTTTTGTAATGAAATCAAGCGCGTGTTTAATTCTGTTGTTCTTTGATTTCACATCGAACAGTTCTTTACCAGTTTCGTCGATTTCTTTTTCAACCTTGTAAGTGCCTAATATCACGTATGATTCTTCCTGTCCAAGGTAGAACCAAAACCTTATGCTGAATTCATCACCACTTGTCCACGAAACTTTTACTGGGATAGTTGCGCCGATACTACCGTTTTGGTACATATAATGTTCCATGTCACTGATATCAACTGACCAAATTTCTGACATAGGAGCATTGGTTTTTGGTTTATCTGCAACTTTATTAGGTGATTCAAGTGCTTTTTCCTGCCTCTCAATTTCATCTGAGAAATACTTCGGGAATTCAGTTTTTGTTTTCAAGAAATTCAGCAGACCTTTGACAGCGTAATCGTATGGATTTTCTTGACCTCGTCTCAGAATTGTGTAATTCTTATCAGGACCGATAATCTGAATTGTACCTGCATCTTTTCCATAGCAAATCGCTTTTGTATTATCGAACACCACACGTGAGCGTCCAACACGTGATTTTTTCTCGGAAGCTACCCATTTTGGTGGATATTGGAAACTAATCTTAGGTTCAACTCTTGTGTTAAAGGTCTTCCAATCATCCCACCAGCTTAGAATTTCAATCAGATAAGGGTCGTCTTCACCAAGCTGTCTTGCTTTTGAGTGATGAGATTTAGATAGTTCAATTTCACCGATTTCTTCGTAAATAAATGCGAGTGAAATATGTGCTCTGGCATGTTCAGGATCAACTTCAAGTGCTTTTTTGAATGATTCAAGCGCCAATTCGATTTTTTCTTGTGCTAAATATGCTGTCCCAAGGTTTTCCCAGATAATCGGATCACCTTCGGTGCTTTCCGCAGCAATCTTATAGTGTTCAATGGCTACGTCAATTTTCTTCATAGAAATATAATTTGAACCAAGGAGAACATGTGCCTTTGAAACTTTTATCTGATCATCTTCAGTAAAAGAAACTGTACCCGTTTCAGATGCCGACTTACGTTCGCCGTAGTGTTTAATAGCGAGTTCAGCCCATTTTATTGATTTCTTGATGTCCTTCAAACTGTCAGCGATAAGGGCTAGATTGTATTCTGCTTCAGGACAATTTTGCTCAATCTCAAGAACCTTGTAAAATTCCTGCCTTGATCTGTCATAATCACCTTTTTGCATATAAACAATACCGTAACCAAAATGTTGTTCTTTGGGGTCAACCGATCGGCACCCAGTAAAATTAATGGACGAGAATAAAGTCAAAATTAAGACTATAAACACACATTTCCGCATATTTTCCTCCGTATTTACATAAATTTACTTTAAAATGATATTGGAGAAATCCTTTGTAGTCAAATGAAATATAACTTTCATTTTTATACCATAAAATCTGACATATTTTAGTATTCATTTGAGTTTTATAATAATTTTAATAACAATAATTACTCGAAAAGAAATTTAATTGGGGAAATTTTGAATTAATCGGAGATTTAGAGATGAAAATTTTGGGATTCTTACCTATTTTTAATTGATTTCACCCTTGTACAATCTTGCGTTTCGAGTGGCATTAGGAATAATAAAGTTTTTTGGTCGATTTTTTGGAACTCCGATCAATGATTGATGGAAGATGGCAGAGTTCGCCGCAGCTTCAGTGATTATCGATTCTGTTTTCTCATTATAGATTATATTTACTTTGATTTGTGTGTTTGACGGTGCTTTCGAATACTTTATAACGATTTGTGCTGAGAATTCAATATCTTCCTGACTTATGTCGGGCTTGCTCTCAAGCAAACCGATCGGTCCGGGAAATTTTTCAACTTGCATGACAATGTATGAATTTTGGTCATTGTCATGTGTCTTTTGTTGAAGTTTTAGCAACCGTTCATTCTCAGATTCATTTCTGCCAACAATCAGTTTTGCGTTTTCACTAATTCTGAAATGTCTTCCGAACTTCAGTAACTCATAATCTTTTTTGTCAGGTGTTTTTTTCTCATTGTACTTTATGAAATCGAAAAAACGTACTGAAAACGGGCTTTCAAGCAGATTGCATGCATCTGAACCGGGCTTACTTATTATTGGTGCATCAAGCACTTTTGCCAGCATCAGCTGTCTTTGTCTGCTTCTGCCATGAATGTCGAGTAAATTTTCTCGATTTATCCAACCTTTTTGTTCGGGTACTGTTTCTTCGAGGATTTTTGCTGATAATGGTCGAAGCAGAAAGCCGGAAATCCCGCTTTTTTCCTCAATTTTCTTCATTGCTCTGCTATTCTGTGATTTAGGTCTCTGTCCACGAACTTCACCGGTGATAATAAAATGTGCGTTAAATTTCGGCAGTTGCAGTGCAGCCTGACGAATCATAAATAAATGGCAGTCGATGCAAGGGTTCGCAGATGCGCCATAGCCATATTTAGGATTCCTCAAAATATCCAAATATTCTTCTGAAACGTCAATGTATTCGAATTTTAATCCTGAGTAAATTTTTACCCAGCTTTTAACAAGTTCCCGGTGATTTCCTGATAAAAAACCGGTGTCAAAATGCAGGCAGATTACCTCGACGCCCTGTTTGACGACGAGATATGCTGCAAGTACAGAATCCAAACCGCCTGAAAACAAAGCGAGTGCCCGAATTTTCTCTGGTTTTGCATCAAGTTTTCGCAGATATGAAATGTACTCTTCATGCATTTTTCAACCTTAAACAATTATAATGCAACCTAACAATCTGGTTTTGTAAATTCTTTCAATAATATTGTTGCATATGAGCCAGA
>CAYZQB010000152.1:5410-7843 GCA_964480395.1 uncultured Planctomycetia bacterium | reverse complement strand
AACCTGTTAGAGTGATACTTGTAGATAGAACCGGCAAAGGTTCTTACGAAAAGATGATTTTCCCGGAAAGCGTTGGGAAATATGAAATCTGGATAAAAGACATGCCCAACACTGTTCATAGATTCACAATTAAACCACCTTCAGTCGAGCTTAACGACAAACTCGCTGTTAACGTACCACTTCTCACCGAGATTTCACATCCACGACCCGACGACTTCGAAACAACCGATAGATACTGTTTTTATCCTCCTCGAACCTCAGAACTTGTCGTATTTCCCTTGGATTTGTCGGATAAAAAGTTGAGAATAGAAGAAGATTTATGGGATGCCCCACTTATCCTTATATTAATTTTCTGCTTCCTCTCCGCTGAATGGATTATCCGAAAACGCTCTAAACTTCTGTAAACAGCATGATAGGTGTAAGAATTATTGTTATTGATTCCTTTTTGGTTGAAAATTTCACCAAATTGTTTATAAATTTCACGTGCAATTTTGATAATCAACAATTTTTTGACGATAACCGAGGTGAATTATGCCAGATAATGAAAAAGACAATGTTACAAACATTGAAGATAACATGGAAGAAATCGAGGAAAACAACATCGAAGAATACAAGCATGCTGATATAAGTTTGTCTGCTGATGCAAAAATGATTTTGAATATCAGAAAAAAAGCTGCATTCTTTGTGCTTGCGGTTTCAATGCTTTGGTTAATCGGCGCGATTGTCCTTTTCATCTTAGAAGATAAAAACAATTCAATAATATTGGAAACAGGTGCATATGTTTCAGCATCAATGTTTCTTGCAACCCTTGTGTTAGCATTCTTTGTCTGGCTCGGAAGCGCAGGAGCAATGATGCTTACAGGATTGCTTCAAAGTTTTGTGGCAATCTTAAACGGAATATTAATTATAATTACTCTAATCAATTTCTGGTCGGAAGGTAGCAGCATTGAAATTAATTATTATCTTCCGTTTTTTGTTTTTGAACTTTTCAGCATAATTTCTGCAATTGCATCAATCGTCATTTTTAGAGAGCTTGTTGGTGCCAGACTTCTTGATGTTGAATCAATTATGCGAGAAGAAAAAGCAATGGAATTTGAGAACATGGCACAAAATGATACCGATGAATTAGACGACAATCTCGCCAAAGCGAAAACAGCGGCTTCCGTGAAAGCAAAAAAGATTGATGCTGAGACACCCGAAAGCATCCGAGCACGAAAACTCGCTGAGATTTTCGAAAGCGCATACAATTTCGGGGTTTCAGAAGTCATTAGTGCTGGTGAAAATACCATAATTGCAGTTGATAATCTGACAAAATTTTATGGACCGACAAAAGCTCTCGATTCTGTGTCCTTTGGTGTGAATAAAAATGAAATTATCGGGTTTTTAGGACCGAACGGTGCTGGTAAATCGACTGCGATGAAAATATTGACGACATTTATTCCTTCAACATCCGGTACTGCATGGATTGCTGGATTCAATATTCATGCAGAACCTCTACAAGTTCGCAAAAGAATCGGCTATCTGCCTGAAACAACTCCCTTGTACAGACAAATGAAAGTTGTCGAATACCTGAAATTCATCATGAAAGCACGTCATGTTCCGCACGGACGTCGATCACACAATCTTTATTGGGTACGCGAAGCATGCGGACTCAAACCAGTTTGGAACATGTTTATCAGCGAGCTTTCAAAAGGTTTCCGCCAACGCGTTGGACTTGCACAATCAATGATTCATGAACCCGAAATCTTGTTCCTTGATGAGCCTTCATCAGGTCTTGACCCAAATCAGATAATCGAAATAAGATCATTGATTAAAGAGATAGCACAGGAAAAAACTGTCATACTTTCAACACATATTTTGCAGGAAGTTTCAGCTATTTGTACGCGAGTGCTTGTCATTAATAACGGCAAACTCGTTGCTAATGGTTCAATCGAAGATTTGACTAGGGCACTTAGTCCTCAAGGTCAATATATTGTCCGACTTGGTGCAGATGCCAATGAAGCTGTTGAAGAATTCATGAAGGTAAAAGGTGTTCTCGATGCTCAGATTCTCTCTGCAAAGAATAACGAACCGATAACTTTGATAATTCTGCCAAAACCGGAATTCGACGCAGACAAACTTTCACCATTTATTGTAAAAACATGTGTGAAGAAAAACTGGCCTCTTGTCGAGCTTAAGCGAGATTTCGCATCACTTGAGGATGTTTTCGTTTCGCTAACAACCGCAGAAGATTCAGCAGATTTTATTGAAAGTGACACTGAAGTAACTTCGATTTAACAACGATGCTACTTTTTACACTGAACTGCAGCTTTAGCGAGTTTCATTGGTAAAAAAATGAGAATAATAAAAATACTGTTTTTGATTATTGTGTTTGTTCTGTTCGTGCTTTTAACGGGTGATTCAATCTTCCATGAATCAAATTTGAACAATAAT
>CAYZQB010000152.1:0-5310 GCA_964480395.1 uncultured Planctomycetia bacterium | reverse complement strand
ATGATTCTGCTGCAGCTTCTTACGCAGACGAATCGACTGCTTTTACAATCTTCAAATATGTTACGATTATTCTGTATTTTCTAATAATATTCATACTCTGCATTTATGGATTTCACCGACTTGTTCTCGTCATACTTTACAACATACATAAGAATGATGTTACAACAAAGCCACCATTGCCTGCTGCTGCTGATTTACCATTTGTTACGATTCAGCTCCCATTGTTTAATGAACGAACCGTCGCTGAACGTTCGATTCTCGCAATGAATAAAATTGAATATCCACTGAATAAATTTGAGGTGCAGGTTCTTGATGACAGCACTGATGACACAGTCGAATTATGCATGGAACTTGTAGTCCAACTCGTGAAAAATGGTGTTGATGCTGTTCATATTCACAGAACAGACCGAACTGGTTACAAGGCAGGTGCACTTGAAAATGGCATGAAGGTCGCAAAAGGTGAATTTATTGCAATTTTTGATGCAGATTTTATTGCTCCCGAGAATTTCCTAAAAGATATGATGCCATATTTTCAGGACGAGAAAATAGGCATGGTTCAATCGCGTTGGGATCATATTAACCGCGAATATTCTCAGCTTACAAAAACGCAGGCGGTTATGCTTGATGCTCATTTTGTAATTGAACATTTCGCCAGGAACAGATCCGGCAGATTGTTTAATTTCAATGGAACTGCAGGAATTTGGCGAAAGCAGGCGATTTTAGATGCAGGCGGATGGGAGCACGAGACAATCACGGAAGACATGGATTTAAGTTATCGCGCACAACTCAAGGGCTGGAAATTTCTTTTCGTGCCTGAAGTTACCGCACCTGCGGAATTACCGGTAGAAATGGATGCATTCAAAAGCCAGCAATATCGATGGTCAAAGGGCAGCACACAGGTCTGTTTTAAGATGCTGCCCACAATTCTGAAAAGCAACCAGCCCTTAAAAGTGAAGGCGGAAGCATTTATCCACCTTACCGCGAATTTCAGCTATCTGCTCATGCTCTTCCTGAGTATTTTAATGGTTCCCGCGATTTATGCGCGACTCGGTGGAAGCTGGCGTGATATGCTCATGTTCGATATGCCGGTTTTCATCCTTGGAACACTTTCTGTTCTTGACTATTTCATCACATCTCAGAGAGCAATTGGCAGAGAATTTGGCTCTAGCTTAAAAAACTCCCTTTTCGTATTAGCGGTCGGTATGGGACTTTCAATTAACAATGCACGTGCTGTTCTAAGTGCGTGTCTGCGACGTGAATCACCATTTGTTCGCACTCCGAAATACGGTATCAGTGGAAAAGACCAGCATGATGAATCCCAGAAAAAAATAAAAAGATACAGACCGCAAAAGTCAATAATTCCCTATATTGAAGTTATTTTCGGATTATATTTCGCTGCCTCGATTATCTGGGCATTCATCGTTTTTGCATGGCCTTCAATACCGTTCCTTTTACTTTTCTGCGTTGGATATCTTTACAATGGCGGTCTTTCAATACATGAACGTAGAAGACGCGAAAAAAACTGATAGATTTATATTCTCACAAGATGAAATTTTCATAAATGATACAATTAGTTTATTGATATGGGTTTTTTGGAGGAAAGATGAAGCCCGAAGTACGTTTCAGCTTAATTTTAGGTTTTATATTTATACTCCTATTTCTTTTTGCTCGATTGCTTGCACCAACAATCAAAGAAGGCGTAGAAACGATTGCACTTGGTTCAGGATACGAAAAAAGTGAATCAGATAAATTCTGGATATATTATCATAAAAACAACTATTCTGCTCAGTCCATGATGAACCTGGACATGGAATTAGTAGCATTCACTGACGATTTTCGAAAGCATATGGATAATCAGGGAGTTCTAATTAGTGATTTTGATACTTGTACGATATTTCTACTTCAAAGTCATGAAAAACTCCTCGATTTCGGTATGCAGATGGAAGTGGCTGATATGAGCAATAATGGCGGATATTTCAGTCCTTCAACAACTTCAATTGCTGTTATCGGTGCAGACATAGAAGTTCTCAAGCATGAAATCGTGCATTTACTTCTGCATATGTCATCAAATACTATCAATAAGCCGCTGCCGCCCTGGATTGATGAAGGTTTCGCACAATATTTTGAGAAATACCCGAATAATCATGTTCTAAATGCGGTTGAATACATGCCCTCAATCGAAGATATTGTTGCATTCGGTAGAGCTGATTTCAGCAAGCCTGACAATCCGATATATTATAAATCATCTTTGTATCTGCTAACCTTCCTGAATGATAATGTGAAAACTAATTGGATTTTGTACAAAACCTTGAAAGGTGAGTTGGAATCTGCAAATAGCAGTATTATTAGCGATCTCGACAAAGTTGGTTTGCGAAAACTCAATTACGAATTCAAAACCTGGTATAAAAACCTGAAATAATTAAGAATTTTGCCACTAAGAACACTAAGACTCACGAATTTATAATTTCTTTTTTAACGCGAAAGGCACAAAAGGTACGAAAATTAGTAATTGCATTAAAATTTTAAGAAGTATTATTTCTTAGTTTTTTTTGTCTAGTGTTTTTAAACTATCAAGTTATTTAAGATACTTCTTTTTTATGTATTGAAGTTAAAAGAATTTTAAGAAATTTATTTGGTGCTTTTCGTGTCTTTCGTGGTTAAAACTCTTTATTATATTTTGTGTTTTAACAAAGTTTGATTAGCTTATAGGAAGTTTGTTTGATGCATCGATTTGGTCTTTTACTCAGGCGAGAATTCCATTTGCAGTGGTGTAGCACAGGCAAAATGGGATTATTTGCGTCATTATTTTTCAGTCTATTACTAATATTTATTTCCGGTTACGCATACGTAAATGCTCAATCTACTCCTGACATCAGCCACATTTCAGTGATATTTTGCTTTATTTTTCTCATTTCAACACAATTTGCGGTTTCATTTCTCGGTTCCAGAAGCAGAAAATTCGAGAGCGAGTTAAAACTACTGCCTTGTGCGGGTTCAAACATTTTCGTCAGTCGACACATCGCCATTTTTTCAGGGATTGCGTTGATATATCTGTTTGCAATACCAGCATTTCTGATTTTGTTCAACATTGATATTTCATTAGTTTCGATACTTCAGCTTGTTTTCATCACAATTTCAGTAGCGATTGCCCAAATTTCAATCGGTTTAATTACTCAGTTCAATTATCTTGGATTCAACAAACAAATATCAAATTTCGCAATTTTATTTGCACTCCCCCTGCTATTTCCAGTTTTCACAACCAATCTCATTGCTGTTATGAGTGTTTTTGGCAATAATAATGCAGGTCTCAGCGAGATTTTAATGATAATCTCTCTTGATATATTGTATTTTGCTGCTGGTTTACTCATATTCGAGTTGACAGCAAAACTATAGCTGGGCTTTTATGATTTTCAAGGAGCAAGAAAAAATGGATGCTAAAATTATTGCAGTTTGCATAAGCGACGCAAAGGGCAAAGGGAAAACAGAAATTCCAGTTGCCAAACTCATTAAAGACCACGGAATCGAAAATGATGTTCATGCAGGCAAATGGCATCGTCAGGTTAGTTTATTGGATAATGAAAAAATTCAGGAGATGATTGCAAAAGGTGTTGAAGTAAATATCGGTGATTTCGGCGAAAACATTATCACTGAAGGGATTGAGCTTGAAAAACTGATTATCGGCACAAAACTCAGGATAGGGTCTGATGTTATTTTGCAAGTTACACAGATCGGCAAGGAATGTCATACACCTTGTGCGATTTATTATAGCGTTGGATATTGTATAATGCCGGAATCGGGCGTATTTACAAAAGTTCTCCATGCTGGTGAGATAAAAAAGGGTGACAGCATCGATATTATCGAAACTCCAAATACTTTTAAGGTGGGTATTGTGGTGGTTTCGGATTCTGCATCAAAAGGAGAAAGAATCAGCACGACAGAAGCGATAATTGAAAAATTGATAACTCAAAATGGTGGTATAGTCAAAAACATACAGATTGTTGATGATGAAATCGACCAAATCTCAAGTATTCTCAAGGATATGAGCGATATAAAAATGCTTGACCTTATAATTACAACTGGCGGTACAGGTTTAAGCCCCAGGGATAACACGCCAGAAGCGACAATTCAATCCATCGACAGGGAAATACCCGGATTTTCCGAAGCGATGCGCATGGAAACTTTCAAAATCACAAAAAGAGCAATACTTTCTCGCGGAGTAACCGGATTTCGCGGAAAAACTATGATTATAAATCTTCCCGGCAGTCCAAAAGGTGTCGAACAATGCCTTAATGTTGTTCGTGAAGCAATACCTCATGCTCTCGAATTGCTAAAAGGAAATGTAAATAATTGTGCTGATGATTGATTTTAAAAAAATATAATCATATTCTATAATATTAATATAAATACATCTTGATTATGCAAAATGAGGTATATATGCCACACTTCGTTTTCAACGACCTTGATATGGGCACCTGGGATGAGCATGTTTTTCCAGTCGAAAAATATTTTTTAACAAAGAAAAAACTTTTAGCGTTCGGGGTCCCTGAAAATGAATTCATAACTTCCGAAGAAGCAACCCTTGAAGAAATCAGAACAGTTCATACGCAGGTTTTTTTGTCGCGCATCGAAGACTATGCATACCGTAATCCTTTTGAAGCTGTTAGAGAGTTTGAAGCACCATGCAGTCTCGAAATTTTTGATTCATTCAAAATCATGTGCGGAGCGTCAATTTTGGCTTGTAAGCTTGCGCTTGAAACCGGGACATTCGGCTTTCATATCGGTGGTGGTTTTCATCATGCTTTTGGCGGTCATGGCGAAGGTTTCTGCATTCTCAACGATATCGCGGTAGCAATTCGCGTCATCCAAAAAGAAAAACTCGTTGAAAAAGTTGCTGTCATAGATGTTGATGTTCATCAAGGCAATGGCACCGCGCATATTTTCGAAAATGACAAAAATGTTTTCACATTATCCATTCACAATGATTTGCATTATCCTATGGTGAAGATGAAGTCTAACCTTGATATAGGTCTTCTGCCTGGCACAAACGATGCGGAATACAACAAGCATCTCATTGATACTGTACCGATTGTTCTGGATTCCCACAAACCAGACCTTATTATCTACGTCGCTGGTGCTGACCCTTATATCGAAGACAAAATCGGTGGTTTGCATCTTTCATTTGATGGCTTAAAAACACGTGATGAAATTGTGATTGGAGAAGCTGCGAAACGCAATATCCCTACAATGGTTTGCCTCGCTGGTGGTTATGCAAATAATACTGATGATGTTGCAACAATTCATTTCAACTGT
>CAYZQB010000151.1:0-7879 GCA_964480395.1 uncultured Planctomycetia bacterium | reverse complement strand
AACTGATTTACAATTTCCAATCAGTTCTTGAATTCTGGCATTTTTGTAAACTTAATACAGCAAAATAAGCCGTATAATATGATAATTCAGCTATCAAACCAACTAGTGCGTGCATCATATCTATAAATTTTTTATTAGCATAATATAAGTCAGCAATTTATCAGTATCATTTTCGATGGGATAATAAACCTTGAATACTTTAAAAACGTAAAATCTTTTCAAACAATGATAATATCAGTAAATTTAGCATGAAATTTATGGGAAATTATGGTTTTCCAACTCCTTTTGGTTTAGAGACATTTTTAATGAAATAAACAAGCTTCCGCTGAAATCTAAATTTCTACTCACAGAATAAAGAGCATAAATTGATGGATCCATAAAAGGTCTTTTAAGATTAAAAATATTGGAAATAATTGTAATGATACTGCTAATGAATAATCCTACCCAAAAAGGAAGTGTTATTGATTTAAAAGTTTTATTTGGAAAATATTTATTCGCAACAAAGCGATAGAATTCATCTATTGTAGTTTTCTTTTCATCTATGACATTAATTGCAAGACCTTTTGAGTCAGGATGAAAAGCTCCTATATAATTTGCATGAGCTACATCTTTAACATGCGCAAGAGGCCATCTGTTATGCCCCTTCCATCTTCCAAAATGTATAATAAATCTAGAACTTGATAGAAAATCTTTAATTCGTTTTGTTAGTATAGGATCATCTTCTCCCCAAACAGCAGCAGGTCTTATAATACAATATCTATCATCAGAAAGACGCTCTTTGATCCATTTTTCAGCCTTAATTTTGTATTTCGGATAAGGATTTTTTGCATTCTCAGCAAAGGGCAGTTCCAATTCTGTTTCTTCATTAAAATTTCTAATACCGTAAACATCGGTTGTGGAAACAAAAACCAGACGCTTAACATTAAATATTTTTACTAGCTCTACTAAATGCTTTACGGATTCATAGTTTGTTTTTCGAAATTCTTTGTCCTTGCCGACGTCAGAAGCTCTGCCAGCACAATGAATAATCGCATCAAGTTTTGGTAGTTCATTAAAAACATTGAGTAAAGATTTGTATTCTGTTACATCAGATTTAATAATATTAATTTTTTTCTCGATTTCAAGTTCTAAAAGTTCAGGTCTAATTTCATAATGTACAAGTGCATATACAAAGCATCCACGTTTTAGAAATTCCAAAACCGTATTGTATCCGATAAATCCAGATGCTCCTGTAACTAATACTTTTTTCATATTATACCGTGTTTCTTGCCTACATTTTCAATGATAGATAAAGCTTTGTCCATGTCCTCATTTGTTAGTGTTGACATGATGCACAAACGAATCCGACATTCTTTCCTTCGCACAGCAGGATAACTTACAACATTTGTATAAACACCAGATTCTATCAAATTTTTATGAAACAGTCCTAACTTTTCTTCATCACCAACGATAATTGGCACTATACCTGATTTAGAATTGCCTATATCGAAACCAAATTTTTGCAGATTGTATTTCATATACTCAATATTTTCCCATAGTTTCTTTCTACCAGCTTTATCTTCGATGAAGAGTTTTAGAACTTCGATCATTCCTGCAACTAAAGGTGCTGGTAATGCTGTTGAGAAAAAATAAGTCCTTGCATAAAGTCTTAAATAATCAATAATCTCCTTTTTCCCTGCACAGAATCCACCAAGTCCTCCCGGAGTTTTGCTCAACATTCCTACATTTAAATCAATCTTATCTTGAACCCCATAAACTTCAGCTGTCCCGCGACCTGTTGCTCCAACAATTCCAATTCCATGACCGTCATCTACCATAACTCTAGCATTATATTTTTCTGCCAATTTCACTATTTGATCAAGTAGTGCTAAATCTCCATGCATAGAAAATACGCCATCAGTTGAGATTAGACGACCTTTTTGTTCATCAGGTAAGCGAGATAAAATCTGCTCTAAACGTTTCATATTATTATGAGGATAGATTTTAATATCTGCTCCTGAAAGTATACAGCCATCAAAAATAGAAGCATGATTTGCACTGTCATTAATAATAACATCACCTTTTTGACATAAGGCAGTAATTACACCGATATTTGTTCCATATCCGCTTGGGAATAAAACAGCATCTTCTGTTCCATGGAATTCACTAATTAATTTTTCCAATTGTTCATGTAGATCAGTGATACCGGCATAAAGCGAAACAGACCCCATTCCGTAGCCATACTTTTCCAGTGCTTTTCTACTTGCTGCAACAACTTTCGGATGAGTTGTTAAATTGAAGTAAGAGTTAGATCCAAGCATAATTGTATCTTTTACATATCCTTTTCTATCTTTGAGTTCTGAATGAGGACAAGCAGCAGACAAAAGCTGAAGTCCTAATCCCTGTTCAATCTCATCGACGTTATTCTTAAGATATTCTTGCAGTTCCGCAACTTTATTAAAAATATCTTCCTTACCGTCTTTTGATATAAAATCTTCAAAGCTTTTCTTAGTCATTTTATCCTCTATGTTTATAGTAACATTTAAGAGAATTTTCACTGTCACAATATATGGTGCATAAATTACAGTTAGTACATATCGAGTTCTGCCACTTTTCTTGTTCAATCTTTGTGATTAAATCAGGCTCACAAATAAATGGTCGACAAAGTGAGATTGCATCGATCTTCTGATTTTCAATCATGTTTAACATGCTTTTTAAATCACGAATACCGCCAACTATTATAACCGGTATATTAATATGTTTTTTAATCTGTATAGCGGCATTTAAATTATAATTAGGTTCAAATGGAATTATTTTTGATAGATATTTTCGCATAAATAATTTCAACCAAATACTTTGAAAAATATATGGTATTTTATTAAACATTGGATTTACTTTCAGTATAGTGTTGACAGGACAATCACCTCTAATGATATTTAAGGCATATTCCATCGTGCCATAGCTGATTTCAACAGCGTCAAGCAAGTGTTCTATTTTCTTTATTGTATCTATTGTGTGGTTTATGGTCAAACCTCTATCATCGCTGTGACTTAATTTAGCAAAAATAGGGAAATTCTCACCGCATTTGTTTTTAATTGATTCTAGGATTTTAAGAAGAAAAAATGATTTATCAGACCAGATATCACGTCTTGTATTCGTGTAAGGTGATAGAAATTGATGAATAAGATAACCATGTGCTGCATGAATCTGAATACCATCAAACCCAGCTTGTTTAGCTCGAAAAGCAGCATTCACAAAATCGGAAATAATATTATTTATTTCATAATCCGAAAGTATTTTAACTTTTTGCTTAAAATAAGTACATTTTCTATTCGAAACACCGACAACTTCTTGCTGAGTAGCCGTTTTTAATGTCTGCCGACCAGTATGAGCAATCTGCATAAATAATTTTGTCTTAGGATTTGTTTTGTTAACTTGGTTTACAATATCGCTCCATTGCTTTCTTTTATCATCAGTGTCGATACCACATTGTGCTGGATGCATGGCACGCCCATTCATTGAGATATAGCAAAAACCAGTAATAATCGTGCCAACATTGTTTCTTGCTAAATCTGAATAAAGCATGCTCAATTCTTTTTTTGGATTACCGTTTTTATCACCCATACCTTCGTATGTCGCTGATCTAATAAACTTATTAGGTAGTTCAATATGCTTTAATTTAAGCGGATTCATAAGTATGTTTTCATTTATATGCATTGGTTTACTGACTCGATAATATTTTGAATGTAAAGTTCCTTACTTTCAAATTCTCTTGCGTCTGGTGGTGGAGATTTTATTTCTTTATTACCCCAATATATTTGAGAATTAGCAGATGGTTTTACAAATCCGATCTTGGTTGCATTACTAATTTCTATATTAGTGTCAGTTGCAAATAATAATTCATATTCTCCTGCACCACCAAACAAAAATGCAGCTTTTGGAATTGAACTCTCCTTGCAGAAATATAAAACTTTTTTATCAAATGGAATACTGGTTGGATAAACATGGAAACTGAGTTTTGGATTAAGCATTCGCAAAGTCCACAAACTTTCCATAAACCCACCACTTGTATCGATGCATGAATTTGCAACCTTTTGAATTATTTCTGCTTCATTTATCCTTAACTCGAATTCCGGGGTTGATATTCCCGTCAAAGCACTTAAATTTGCATCCCCAAGAGTGCCAGTAATCCATAAATTCTGTTCTTTCGTAGGAATTATTCTGGTTATTGGTTTATTATCTATAAATATCCCAAGAGCAACGCCTGTGTAACGCCAGTTTTCAGACTGCCCCATATCACCACCAATCAGAAAGCAACCACACCTGGTTAAGGCATCTTGTATACCGATTGATATTCCAGTTGCAAAATCCGGATCATTTTTTGGTACAACAATAGAATGCATATAAAACATCGGAACACAACATGAAGCCAGCAAATCAGAAATTGTAGCAATCACTAAATTCTTGCCAAGTCTGAATAAATCATTATCATCGAATAAATCTTCCTCATTAGAAAACTCATCTATTGTAAATCCGTACAACTGTCCATTAATGTCAACGATCTCCGCATCACTCTCAAAAGGTTTGTTTTTCTGTTCAGAAGATCTTCTATAATTATTAATAAAACTATTTATACAATCGATTTCACGCATTTGTATCTCCACAAATCAGTGAGAGAGCTCTGGGAATTATTTTAACAGATAAATCCGAAAAACCCTTAGGATCGCCGTCGAATTCAATTTCTTTTTTATTTGCAAGATTAACAGAAATTGTTTTACACTCTTTCAAAAAAACATTTTTGTTTTGAGTAATTTTACCTGTATACAAACTTTTTAGTATCATCAAAAGCTGTAACCTGCTAAATTTATGTAAAACCAGAACAAACATTTTTCCATCATCAGTAGTAATATTCAAACTAAGTTTTATTCCCGATGCAATAAATGGATTCTTTATTATAAAAATGTGATTAGTATGATTAAAACAGAATGTCTGCATATCTATAATCAAATTTGATGTAAATGTTTTGTGAAAAACAATAGATTTTAGCACACCCAACCCAGTTCCTATAATATCACCAAATAATTTTCTCCACTTATTCGCAAAACGTGCAATATCAGCACCTAAACCAATATTGCAGCTGCAAGCAAAGTAACCTTTTATTTTTTTGCCATCATTATCACTATAAGTTATTTCAACAACATCTACTTTCTTCTTATTGTTTGATGTTAAAATGTTTATAGCTTTTTGTTTATTAATTGGAATATTGTGAAATGTGCAAAAATCAGGACTGGTTCCAGCATAAAGCACACCCATTGCTTTGTGATTATTCGACTCCATTACCCCATTTATAACCTGGTTTATTGTTCCATCTCCCCCAACAGAAACTACATCAATTGTTGATTCATTTGCCAATTCAAATGCATGCCTTGCAGACTTGGTTTCAAAATACTCGAAATTAACATTAGCTTTTTCAAGACTTTTTTTCCAAAAGTTCCAAAGCTTTTTTCCGTTTCCGGATCTTGATGCTGGGTTTAAAATCAATCTCATGTATTATATATCCTAAGTTTAGTATAAAGTGGTGTCTTGTTTCCTCTGTCCAAATTATCGACCAATTCAATTGTGTATTTCCAAGGAATTGGAGTTGTTTTTAAATTATATTTCTTCATTAATGCTGATATATTTTCAGCTTGTGTGCAGCAAAGCCAATTTGTACATGGCTCTCTAAAATAAGAACGCATGCGATTATAAATAACTTCGAAATCTTCTTCGGTAACATTTCCAAATGAAATATTGAGGAATTCGCAAGGCTGAACTTCACCAGCAGCATTAATGTAAAAGCGATCAACAGCCCCTGCAGTACAACCCAAGCCATCAATTCTTTCTTCAAAAACTTGTGCTGACAAAGATGGATAATCTAATTTTTCTTTTGAGTTATAAAGCAAATGTGCCTGCTCAATTTTTTTAATAAAATCTTTTTCTTTTTGCATATGATCTTTCTTGTCAAGCCATTTACCGGATGGTTTGGGATGTATTAGCTGTACAAAATCAGCACCCAAATCTTTTGAGAGTTTCATCAAATCTTCAAGTTTTCCTTCTTTTAACTCGTCTTCTGATAAAACACAGTTAATTGCAGCAACTAATCCAAATTCTTTACATAATTGAACAGCTTTACATGCTACATCAAAAGAACTTTCAATGCCAGTAAAATCATCATGTATGTGGGGATCAGGCGAATGTATGGAAATCATTAGACCAAATAGTCTATTATCTTTGAGTATTTGAAGTTTTTCCTTGCTTAAATGAGCACCTGTTGTATTTACCCATATTTCAGATCTTTCATCCAAAGACTGGAGAAGTTTTGTTAGACGTTCAAAACGCAGGAATGGCTCACCTCCTTCGATATCAAACATGGCAACGCCTTTATCACGGACTTTTAATAGTGTTTCAATTAATTTTCTTTCTTCTAAATCAACGCCTTTATCATTCATTTGATAGCAATGCGGACATTTATAATTACATGCTTTGGTCATAGAAAAAACAATAGTTACAGGACTTGGGGGTTTTCTTAGCAATTTACCTTCCAATGCATAGAAAAATGCTTTAGAAGGATATGCAGGTAAGTAAAGTTGAAGCTTAAAGCCATTAAATGTTTTAATTATTTTATTATGATGAAAATTGAGAAGCAGTATTAATGCACGGCGTAGAAAGTTTGGATAATTCCATGGTGCAACTTTAAACAAGTATTTTATCGTAACATGCACAGCCAATCTAGCATAGATTAAGTTCTTCCTAAGACCGGTTATCTGTTTCATGAGCGTGCATCCTTGTAGAAATTAAATAGAAAACCGATGAGAATATAACTTGCCACAAGAAGGTAAAGAGCGAGTTGTCCATTGAATATCGCAATCAGGGCACAGTGTCCAGCACTGCAGGCTCTAATATTTGTTACCAAACTGAAATAAGTTCTTTCCCCTTTGGGGTAAGTAAAATAAAGATAGGCTGTCCAGCATTGCAAAAAAAATGTAACAACAGCACAAAAAATAAATTCCTGCTTGTATAAAATATCTTTTATCGGAAGCCAATTCATGAATATAATAGTCAGCAATGCAAACACTGTTAAAAAAGCACCTGCAACACCTGCATATCTGGCAGCACGAATACCGTACTTAACTACAAATGTTCTTTTACCAGCTTCTTTATCTCCTTTATAATCCTTAAAATATGTATAATAAGTCATAAGACCATTTAATATTACAACTAAAACAAAGACTGATATACGATTAGACGTAATTAAAGGTTCAGGAATTGGACCGCTAGCTAAAAACCCAAATAAAGGACACATAGCAATCATTAAACCAAACACAAGATTTGCAAGAAGTGAATAAGCTTTTGAGTATTCGTAAAAAACATTTAACAAAATCCCTGCAATGACTGGAATAACAGCATATGGATTTAAATAGAATGATACAACTATTGATATTGATAAAAGAATTCCCGTTAAAATCATTGCAGGTTTAATTTTTAGTGCACCACTCACCATTGGGCGTTTTGGAGCATTAATTCGGTCTTCTTTCAAACCTAAATAATCGTTTATAATCTGATTAATACCCCAGCTTAGAAATAAAATTATTAATATGATTGTTAATCGATATACGTCAATTCTATCTGGATATAAAAACTGATAAAAAGCTACACCAAGCCATCCTGAAATACCCGTAGTAAAAGCGTAATAAAGCCGCATTGATTTGATATAATTATAAGTGAATTTTTTTATGTTATTCATGCAAAATCCTTACAAACCTGATATTTAAATAATATTAACTTACAAAACGAATCTCCATTACTTATTTCCTTCTGAATTAATTGCCGGCGACGCTGAAGCCGAAGTAGTCACCAGCAT
>CAYZQB010000150.1:0-7969 GCA_964480395.1 uncultured Planctomycetia bacterium | reverse complement strand
ATTTTGATAAATCGTCGAAAAACCTGCAAAATTACCTGAAATATGCGGATGATGCGGGAAAAGATGACGACACGAAGTTTTTTGAAGCTTTCAAGCAGGAAATTTTAGAGGCAAATTATCTGGCACTTGACATTCATTGCTCAATCAATTCTGACGGGTACAACGAGAAATTCCTCAAGGCGTATATCGATTATTTTCAGGATAATTCTCAAAGTTCCGCCGACCTGTTTTCGTGGCTTTTTCGAGAATATTTGAACAAAATTGCGGAGTGGTATCTGCAAAAGCTTGAAAACAAAGGAGTTACCCCGACGACAGATCCGAAAATTAGCGCCGAAATCCATCTTCGCAAGGCAGATAAATTTTTGAAAGCAAGAGTTTACGAGGCTGCACAGGTTGAATATAAAAGCGCATACAGTAATCTGGATCCAAAGGATAATCGAGATGCATTAACCGGGCTTCTTGTAACGTTGTTTTTTCGGGCATCAGAAGAGATTAACATAGATAACCGCATTGATTTCTACACTGCTGCCTCAGATTATCTGCGCAAATATGTCAAAGCACTTGGCGAAGATAACTGGAAAGATTTTACACTTGAGTTATCGGAAAAATTTCCACGCAAAGATGATTATTCGACTGCACTAAAAACACTCGAAAATCACTTGAAAGAAAAACTACTTGATTTTGAAGCGGATTATTTCCTCGCATTCGTCTATTATTTTGACAAGAAATGGAAGAACGCGAAGGAATCGTTTGAGAAATTCATGAGAAACCAAAAAGATAGGAAGACTCTTGAGGTTGACTATTTTATTGCTGCCTGCGAAAATAATTGAATTTATAATCATCGGTCGGTGTTTATGTTGAAAAACAGGGAGCAGCATGTCAGGTTTATTTCTTATCGCAGTAATTTCAATACCATTTTTCGCGGTTTTCAGCGGATTTGCGGATTTACGTAAAAGCATTAGCGTATTCAAAGCAACCGGAGTCAACAAAATCCACAAAAATCTGCTGCCAGATATTGGTGACATTGCATTGATAATAGTTCTGTCAGCCTTTGTAATCGCTTATTCCTGTGGTTCTTCCGGCTGAACATTGTCCAATGTGTTGGTCAACACAAGCCAGTACTTCACTTTCGTCAATTCAATGAGACTATTGCTTCTTGTCTCGGAGAGCTTGTTTTTTTATGCAATTGGGAAGTCCTTCGCTCTCAAGCGATACAAAACAGAAATTCTATGCATCTTCACAACGGAAAATTCATCGCAAACTGAGAATAATATTGAATTTTAAATTAATGCATCACGCGTGAAATCAGGTCAACAACACGGTTTGCATAGCCCCATTCGTTATCGTACCAGCTTATCACTTTGACCTGTGTGCCGTTTACGACCATGGTTAAAGGCGCATCAAATATTGACGAATGCGGGTCTCCGATGATGTCCGTTGAAACAATCGGGTCTTCGTTGTATTTCAGGATGCCCTTCATTGGTCCGTCTGCTGCTGCTTTCATCAAAGCGTTAATTTCCTCAATTGTCGTCGGTTTTTCAACTTCCGCAACTAAATCGATTAGAGAACCATCAGCAACGGGCACGCGCATTGACATGCCGTCAAGTTTTCCCTTGAGTTCCGGTATCACCAAACCGACAGCTTTGCTTGCTCCGGTTGTCGTCGGGATAATATTTACCGCAGCACTTCTCGCTCTTCTTGGATCACTGTGCGGGAAGTCTAAAATGCGCTGATCGTTGGTATAAGCGTGAACAGTCGTCATCAAGCCGTATTTCACCTTGAAATTATCGTGTAGAACCTTAACCACGGGTGCAAGACAGTTGGTTGTGCATGAAGCGTTTGAAATCACAAGATGTTCGGGTTTCAGTGCTTCGTCATTAACACCGAGAACGATTGTTGCATCGAGTTCACCCTTGCCCGGGGCACTGATAATAACCTTTTTCGCGCCAGCAGTCACATGTTTCATCCCCTGCTCTTTAGAACGAAAGATACCTGTTGATTCACAGACAACGTCGACATCAAGCGACTTCCACGGCAAATTTTCGATTGCTTTCTCAGCGAAGAATTTTATCTCCTGTATCCGTCCGTTAACATTGACAATCATTTTGTCATCTTCGACACGCAAATCGTGCTTAAATTTACCTTGCGTCGAGTCATAACGTAAAAGATGCTGTAAATCCGTAGGTTTCCAAAGATCGTTGACAGCGACGATGTCAATTTCAGGATGTTCAACAGCTGCACGGAAAACAAGTCTACCAATCCTGCCGAATCCATTGATCGCTACTTTATACCCCATGATAACTCCTTTGAAATACGTGGAATTGTTAAGCTTCTAACATTTTAATGCACAAATACAAGGAATCACAACCAAAGTAAATCACTTTTAAACTATAATGCAATGGTATGCAAATTTTCTCGTAATTTGGCTTTCATTTTACGTCGAATATTTGGCAATTTACGAGATAAGGCGAATTAAAGTCTGTCATTTCACCAGCTTTTTTACCAGCAATAGGAAATATCCTTGCTGAGAGTGGTTTGTCCAGTCGGATTCCCAATGTTGCGACATCGAGCAGAATGTTCTCGATTGTTTTTACTGATGTATCACCGGGAATCGGGATAGTGTCGTAGCCGCAGCCGCAGACCGTGCTGTAAAGCAGAAGATTTTGCAGATCATAACTATTGTCATTTGCTCGTTCTGCAAGTCCGAAATCTTCGAGGACAGGTAGCATCAAACCCGCATATCCACAGGTTTTCACATCAAGAGATTTTATCACTTTTGTAATAATGCTTGCGATTGCAAGTGTTCCGTGGCTTCCAAATCTGCTAAGACCAAGTTTTTCAAAGGCAAACGCAAGAGATTCATCTGGTTTTATTCCCGGAGATGGTGATGTGTCGATGCCAGCAAATTTAATGCCTGTTTCATGAGCAACTTTTTGCGCAATTTTTTCAATAGGCATGAACAGGTTATTTAGTTTTTTGCGTAAAATTTCTTCCGCAACCCAGTAATCGCCGGCATCTTCAAACGCTTGAAAAACATGATCGCTGCACTCAACTCCAATTGCAAAACTTGTTTCACCTTGATGATAACCTGCTGGAAAGAACGGAATCCCAGGTTTGCAGTTCGCACTTGCACAAAACTGAAAATTACCAAGCCCCTGTATTGTTTCATGTGCCAAGCGTTTTATCGTTTCCGCAGCAATTCCGATATTTTCACGATTTATTCCGGTTTCAATCTTGCCTATGTTGCAGGAACAGCTGAATGATTCGTTGAGTTTTAACACATCCGCAATATTTCGAGCATACAATGGATTCGAAACTTCGCCGATGCTGATGAATTCGATTTTGGATTCCTTACAGAAATCACTCAACTTGCTGAAAATCGTAGGAATTTCGGATTTCTCAGCATTTTTGACATATTCTTCAAATGGATTTGTCGAAATTCGTACGGTTTCAACTTCATAGCCGTGTTTTTCAAAAATTTTTGCAGCATATGCATTACATTTAGCAGCATTCTCAAGAGCGTCATAATTAATTGTTTCAGCAAATTCAACGCCAGTTGTAATTGTTCTAATTCTCATACAACACCGTTTTTCTCAACTTTTGAGAGTATGTGCAGAATCTTGAGTGCAAGTGCCTTTGATTGTTCTTCGGTATAGCCAAGCGTTGTGATGTATGGCGTGCCGATGCGAATACCTGATCCTTCTTTCGGCGGTCGTTTGTCATTCGGTACCATCTGCTTGTTGACTATGATATTATTTTGTTCGAGTGCTTCTTCTGCTTTTGCTCCCGAAAAACCCTCAAGCCGAACCGTAAACATATGGCAGTCAGTCCCGCCGGATACAATATGATATTTCTCGCCGATAATCTGCGACATAACTCGCGCATTCCTAACAACTTGTGAAGCATAATCGCGGAAATCCTGCGTAAGAACTTCCTCGAACGCGATCCCCTTTGCTGCAATCGCTGCCAAGTTCGGACCGCCCTGACATCCTGGAAAAACCGCCCTGTTAATCGCTCTTTTGAACGTTTTCTTGAAGATAATCGCGCCACCACGAGGACCACGAAGGGTTTTCTGTGTCGTAAAACTGCAGACATCCGCAAATTCCGTCGGATTCGGATAAACACCCCCTGCGATAAGACCTGCATAATGAGCAATATCAGCAAGGTAGAACGCATTTACTCTATCCGCGATGTGTCTGAAGCGTTCCCAGTCAATGAATCGGGAATACGTAGACGCGCCAGCAATGATTAAATCAGGATTGAATTCCGTTGCAATGCGATCAATCACCGGATAATCAAGCAGCTCATTTTCACCAAGCTTGTAGTGGGCTATCTTAAAATCTCGAAACGAAAAATTTACTTTTGAACCGTGGGACAGATGCCCACCATGTGCCAGGTCAAGCGAAAGAATCTTTCCGCCAGGTTTCAACAACGCCTGATACACTGCCTGATTCGCCTGCGTCCCTGAATGCGGCTGAACATTTGCACCTTCAGAACCGAAAATCTCGCATAAAAGCTCATTTGTTCGCGTTTCAATTTTGTCTGCAACCTCGCAACCACCGTAATAACGCGCTCCGGGATAACCCTCAGCGTATTTGCTGATGATAGAATGCGCGTTTGCCTGCATCACCGCTTCTGAAGGCAGATTCTCTGAGGCAATGAGATTTATCACTTTCTCTTGCCGTTGCAATTCCTCATCTAAAAGTGCATGTATCTTTACATTTCCGTTGTTTTCGGCATTCAAACTCATTTGAAATTCCTTTTCACTTGAGATTGATGGTCTTAATTGGATGATGATCCGCACCACCTGATTGCAAAACAGATTCAAACACGACAACTCGGTCAATTTCATAATCGCAAATGTAAAATCCCTCGTACTCCGCAATTGCTCTCTGAACCGCCATACCATCAGCGTTGCGTTTAGCACGACCAAGGGTTAAATGTGGATTGAATTTCTTATGTTCGGGTTTTATTCCGAAATCTGCCATCGCTTCGTCAAGTTCATCAGCCATTTTTTCCAAATTCTGTAAATCACCTGCAAAACCTGCCCAGATTACCCGAGGATTCTGAGGAGATCCAAAAGAACCAAGTGATTGCAGCGTCAATATTCCAGCACGATTTTCCCTAACTATTCGTTCAGTTACTTTACAAATTGGTGCAACGTTATTCAACTCGACCTCACCGATGAATTTAAGAGTGAGATGGAATGTTTCTGGGGAAGACCAGCGGAAATTCTCAACGCTTTTTTTCAATTTATTTTGAATAGCAACGAGTTTTTTCCTGATGTATTCACTACTCGGAATAGCGATAAATAAACGCATTTCAGGCATTTTTCCCATCAATTCTTTTGCTTAAGATTTTTACAGAGTGAATAACACATTTACAAACCTAAATGTGTCAAAAATAATTCATGAAATTTACATTATCGCAAAACTTTATATAAATTAAACTTAAAACACGGAGAGCACCTAATGTCAAAAGACAAAATCGGAATAACATCGCAAAATGAACTTGAACTAATGCGCAAATCCTGCAAACTTGCTGCGAAAACGCTGAAATTTGCAATTGATATAACTGAACCCGGGATTAGCACAGGTCAACTTGACCGCATGGTTGAGGAATATATCCGCGATCACAAAGCGATTCCAGCACCCTTGAATTATAAAGGATTCCCCAAAAGTATATGTACTTCGGTAAACGAAGTTGTGTGTCATGGAATTCCGAGTGATACACATTATTTAAAAGATGGAGACATTGTAAACATCGATGTTACAACGATTCTCAACGGATATTATGGTGATACGAGTACTATGGTTACTGTAGGTGAAGTATCTTCTCAAGCGATGAAGCTGATTCGCGTTACGCTTGAATGTCTGCAAAAAAGCATAGCGATTGTTAAGCCGGGTGTTTATACCGGTGCAATTGGAGACATAATTGAGGAGCATGCAACGAAGAACGGTTTTTCTGTCGTTCGTGATTATACCGGTCATGGTGTTGGGAAGAAATTTCATGATGAGCCGATAATTTGGCATTATGGCGGGAAAAAAGGTGTAAAAATGCATCAAGGCATGACTTTTACCATTGAGCCGATGATTAATGAAGGCACATGGAGAGTGAAGACGCTTAGGGACGGCTGGACTGCTGTTACTCAAGACAAACGGCTTTCCGCACAATTTGAGCACACATTGATTGTAACGAAAACGGGGGTTGAAATTTTAACCTTGCTTGAGGATTCGGATTCTGTTGCACCTGGCGGAATCGATTTTTAAAAATTTGGTAGCAAACGATGAAATCTTCGCAATAAGTTAAACAATCTCATCTTGTCATTCCGAGAGAATGAAATGACCGAGGAATCCAGGCTAGCTGAATACAAATCAAGGATAATCAAAAAATACATTATGTATGATAATTATTGGCAAATATCGCAATTTCCATTTGATATTACAAAGCAAAGTATTCGTTAATCTTTTAATTGTCTATCCTGGATTCTTCACTTCGTTCAGAATGACAATTTTATTGTTTATTATCTGTAAAAAAGTAAAATATATGTAAATATTTTTTACAGGTGAAAAATGCAGGATACCGAATTCACAAGGTCGCAAATTTACCGGACTATGAGCATCACCTTTGACGACCTTGAATCTACCGTGCCAAAGATGAAAGAAGTTATCCGTCTTGCGAAAAGGGTCGCTCCAATGGATTTGACGGTTCTGCTTCTGGGTGAATCTGGCACGGGTAAGAATTTGCTGGCACAAGCGATTCATACTTCCTCGAAACGTCTGCTTGAGCCGTTCATCGTGGTTAATTGTGCTGCCCTGACAGATTCTCTGCTCGAAAGTGAGTTGTTCGGACATGAAAAAGGTGCATTTACAGGTGCTGAGCGTGAAAAACGCGGAAAATTCGAACTCGCAGGTGCAGGAACTCTTTTTCTCGATGAGGTGTCTGATTTATCTGCGACCGCACAAGCGAAAATTCTGCGTGCTGTTGAATACCGACAGTATGAGAGGGTCGGCGGTGAAGCAACATTTAGTACGAAGGCGCGTTTCATCGCAGCAAGTAACTGTGATTTGATGTCATTGGTCAAAGAAGGAAAATTTCGACGCGATTTGTATTATCGACTTGCGGAATTTTCGATTTCACTCGTCCCTTTGCGCGAACGTTCCGTTGATATAATCCATCTTGCGAATAAAATTGCTCAAGAATCCGCGAAAAAAATGAAACTCCGATTCAGCAATTTTACACCTGAGTCAGAAACTTGGCTGATTAGTAATTCGTGGTCAGGTAATATCCGAGAGCTGAAAAATGTCATACGGTTTGCACTTGTTCTCGCTGAGGACGGGATTATCTCCGCAGATTTGCTTAAACATCATGATACTTCAGAAAAAAATGCCTTTGTTGGTAGCGATGAACTTGCAATGCAGACGGTTGAGATGCATCACATCAAAAAAATCCTGAAGCGAACAGGTGGCAACAAGTCGGAAACCGCGCGAATACTCGGAATAACTCGCCCTACACTTGATAAAAAAATTAAACAGTACAAAATTAATCTTGATTAATCCAGGTAATTGAGAACCTGAGAAATTGAAGTAATTGTTGTGCCTTGCCAGTCCTCAACTTCATATCGAACAACGTCTTGACTACTATTTGCATCAATCATTATTGCTGTCATGCCCATTTTCTCAGCACCCGTAAGCTCAAAACTTCCGCCGTCGCCGATGTAAAGACAATCTTCAGCATTTACACCCAGTCCATCCAGAGCATATTGATAAATCTCAGGCGATGGTTTCTGCACACCAACCCGACTTGAAAACACAGGCACATCAACCAGAGGAGCAAAAGGAAGTTCATCCCAAAATACTTCAAGTGCCGTTGCGCAATCAGTGATTATTCCAATTTTCAACCCGAATTCGCGCAAATTCTTCATTGTTGATATAACATCTGAGCGAGGAATTAAATGTTGTTTAGTAAA
>CAYZQB010000149.1:0-7981 GCA_964480395.1 uncultured Planctomycetia bacterium | reverse complement strand
CTTTGTCAACCGTGGTCCAGGTTCGCACACCGGCGTGCGTGTGGGCATAACAACTACGAGAATGCTGGCATATGACACGAATAAAACCTTACTAGGTGTGTCAGCACTTGAAATTCTCGCCCTCAAAGCGATGCAAAATCTCAATCTGGACAAAAAAATTAAAATTCTTTTACCAACTGTTTACTGCCGACAAGGTGAACTTTATTGCCAGAAATTCGACACCAATGCTGTTCCATTGACAAAACCCTACATCGAAAATTCTGATATTCTGCAAATAGAACTCGCGGAAAACGAGGAAATGTATGCATTCGGAGAAGCCGCAATAAAAGAAATAAATATTGAAAATCCTCCCTACGAATGCGATGTTGAATTTCTGCTTAAACGTGGAAAAAAAATCCTCGAAACCCAGCCAGACGCAGAATTCATCGAGGATTCATTAACTCCGCTTTATTTGCGTCCACCGCTTGCAAATCCGCGAAAGAGAAACTCTGTATAATTGTTTGTTTATCGACGAAAGTTGTTATAATCAGTAAAAAGTTTCGGTTGAAAAATGGAATATTATAAGACAGAAGTAAAATCCGGCTGTTTTCTTGTGCTGGCAGCATCAGTCCTCATCGCTTTGCTTTTCTGGCTTGGAGGTGGTGGAGCGTATATCGGCGACACGACGACATATGTTGCCAGATTCACCAACGTAAGCCAAATTCGCAATAATTCACCGATTTTTATGTTTGGGAAAAATATCGGTAGAATCAGCGACACGCGTGTTCGTAACGAATATGCTGAGGTTGTGTGCGAAATCCGCGCGGACATCAAAGTCTATGAAAATGCGAAGTTTGTCGCAAAACAGATAAACGTACTTGGGCAATTGTTCGTTTTCCTTGAGCCTGGCACAGTTGCTGAGGGATGGGACTTGATTTCGCCTTTACCTGACGACACGCCCGAAGAATCCTCAATCCGCAAACGCAAGCGTATGCAGATTCCGGGAATTATCGGCACAAGCATTGAAGCGATAATGCAAAACACGCAGGATGTAACAAAAAACGTGAACAAAACGATTGTCATTTTTAACGAGAAACAAGCAGACCTTCTTGATGCAATCACAAATATTTCCAATGAATTTGCTGCAGTAGCCAAGAAAACAAACGAAAATTTCGATCAAAATCTCGAAAAAGTTACGTTGACGCTCGAAAATGTCGCTGGAATTACCAGCACCTTGAAGGAATTTCTGCAGAAAAACACCGAACAGGTTGAGACATTATTGAAGACTTCGACCGACACTATTGCTGTAACCAAGGAGCAGATGATGCAGAACGGGGAGGAATTGAAGAAGCTGATTGCGTCGTTACAACAGCAGCTTGATTCGAATGTCAGCGATCTTCTTTCAAACCTGACCACGCTCACTAAAGACATTGACGAGACTGTTATCAGGAATCGCCGAACGATTTTCGATACGATGAAGAATATTCGCGAGATTTCGGACAACCTTAAGGTTCTGAGCTTGAAGCTTAGTGCAGACCCGTCGTTGCTTATTTTCGGTTCGAATGATGAACCGACGGATTTTCAATCTCGCAGCAAACTCTCCCGCGATTTACGCGACAAGGGCAGAATGCCCGAATTCGGCCACCGCAAATAAATATATGATACTAATATGGAAATATATAAGAAATGTTTTGTGTAATGTAAAATTGTTTGATTAAATACAAAACAATAAATTTATAGGAGTAAACATGGGGTTTACAGAAAGAAAAGAATTATACACTCAAATTGAAAATATTCGGAAGAGACCGCTTATTGCTTATTTCACGAGTTCAAGAGTTAATGCTTCAGGACAAATGGGTTCTGATATAATACCAGAGTTTGCAAAACAAATTAATGAAATTCCTCGAACACAGAATAATGTAGATGTACTGATTGTAAGTAATGGTGGTGATCCAACTGTCTCTTGGCGAATAATTTCGATGCTTCGAGAAAGATTCGAAAATATTGGAGTGTTATTACCTTATGCTGCATTCAGTGCTGCAACTCTGTTTGCTTTAGGAGCTAATGAAATTTTAATGCATCCGTTTTCAAATCTTGGACCTGTTGACCCTCAGCTAACATATAAAAAAAATCAAAATGAAGAAATCCACTTTGGTTCTGAAGACTTAAGAAATTTCTTTGATTTTATTCAAACAGATATTGGAATAACTGATCAGGAACAAAAAGAACGAGCATTCGAATTGTTATGTAAGGAAACTGGTGCAATTGGAATTGGAGTTGCGAAAAGAAGCACAAATTTTGCACTTTCAATGGGTGAAAAACTGTTAAACTTGCATCTTGAGGATAGTAATAAAGCTAAAACAATAGCTGAGTCATTAAATACTTCTTTTTATCATCATGGTTATCCAGTGGGTCGAAATGAAGCAAAGAAGATTGGCTTACCTGTTGTTTATCCTGAAAATGAACTCGAAACTTTACTTTGGAAAGTTTGGGAAGATATTGAAGATGAAATGGATTGTAACAAACCATTTAATCCTTTAGAAGTTGTTTTAAGTGATAAAGCTGTTTCACCTTTGTTAGATACTGTCTCACAAGCTATTATCCCTGCAAATTTACCACCTCAATTTGCTCAACAAGCAATGCAAAGTATATTGAGCAAAATAAACATCATTACTGTTCCCAAAATTGAGTACGAATTATTTCAAGCAACAATTGAGAGTATAAGATGTAAAAGCGACTGTCGAACGAAGTTGTTGATTAATGCGATTAGATTACCTGATATGAACATTAATATTACTACTAATTTCGTTTCAATGGGCTGGCAATCGGTTGAAATTGAATCTTGAAATTCTATGTAAAATATGTTAAAATATCAATGGAGGCAAAAATGGCAAAAGAAATTTATAGTTCAAATAGTGAACAATCATTTATTAAATCTAACCCGCATAAGATTTTAGTATCTTCTTCACCAATAAAAGTTAATTTCAAAAAAACCTTAGTATTGGACGCTCAGAAAGTTGGCAATGTAATTACATTTGGTGAAAAAGTAAATACAAAATACATTCCGCAAAAAACTCTGAAACAATAAAGAACAATGCAATTATCCTCGAATGACCAATAATTTAATATTATTAAAGGATTGTTTGTTCTGGGGTTTAAGTTCTGCGGTTATTCGCCTTCGTTTGGTGTCAATTGTTCTTTTTTCGGGTATGTAGGAAGCTGAATCAGCGTGCGAAACTTGTAAACCTTGGCATACAGCGGATTCTTCTTCGCAACTTTATCATCAGTCAAATCTATCCACACACTCACCTCAACCGCGCATGGAATCCCGTTCTCAAGCGTATTATCCCATTCAAATTTGTATTCCGCACTGCCATCTGCAAGTGCCTGATATTCCGACTCTTCATGGATAAAGCACCATGGCATAAAAGCGAAAAGTCTTCGGTTCGAAACTCTTAAAAGATGTCGAAACCAAAAAAACCTCCAAAAATAATACCGCCAAAGAAAACACAAACCCAAGCACTAACAAATCCTAATCAGTGTGATTCATTCTCTAAGAATATTGTTCATCAGCGTTTTTACGTGTTATTCAGATTGTAAATGATTATTAATCTTGAATTATTTATGAAAAATCTTATCATAAAAAAATTTCTGAAAATGAAAAAAAACGTATTGAACATCATTTCATCACTAAAAAAAAACATTTCTCGAACGTTAAATCGATAAATTAAACAGAATTTTTATATTGGATTAAACGTATATATATGGTATAAGTATTAAATATATGTTTGTAATGATATATAATTGTGATTGATGGACGCATTTAACTGCTTTAATTGATACTTTGGTCTTTTAATATTATGAAATATAATTCATTACAGTTTTGAAAGGTAAAAAAATGGATTTTTATGTGACTTTCGTTTGTCCAGATAAACCTTCCGACAATATTCCACGAAAATCAATTGCTTCTGTTGTTCGACAATTTACTTTTCAAGACTTAGTAAATAAGTTTGAGAAGAAAGTTTTTGAAGCAGATTACAATAATACTTTACGTGAAATTAAAGAAGTTACTATAATGCTAAAACAAAATGATGTAGAATTAATCTCAAATAGGTTTTCTCTAACATCAAAAAAGATATTCGTTTATATACCAGAAATGTTTTTTAACAAATATCTTAATTTCGGATATATTGAAAAAAGCAAAAAAATAGTTTTTATATTGAATGAAAGAAAAATTTTGAATGCTTGGCGAAAAGCACGTTATCCTAAATATTGGGGAATTGAGGACCCATATCTGCCAATTAAGGAAAAGAAAATATGGATAAATAATCATGGGTCAAAAGAATTAAAAAAACGCTTTAGAAAAGGACTTGAACATCAAAAGTTATATTTTGATGAAAGGATGGATAAAGAAAGACCAGGCTGGTTGTTAAAAAATCATATTGAAGGTGAAGAAAAGGAAATAGAAAAGTTACCAGAAGAACATTTATTACTTGAAACTGCAAAAAAAATGGATAATTCAGCCTCTCTTATTTATTGGGTAATAAGTGATGATGATGATGAAGAAATAATACTTTGGGAGGGGTACATTGTACAAACTACATTTATAGGACTTGACATTATTTTCATCCCAGAAAATTTCCCTAAGAACTCGATAAGTCGAAAATACTGATGAATAAATTTATTATTCACTAAAAGAAAAGTAAGGTTTATTTAAGTTAATGGTTAGGTTTAGTTATTTTCATGATTTGATGTAAAATGGACACTTAATAAAATTATTATACTTATTGAAGCTTAATAACATATGGGATAAATATAACATTCATTAAATAGATTATGAAAGGGAAAAAATGAATATCGCTGAAGTTATTATTCAGGAATATGTTGATTTTGAACAAGTTGTAATTGTTATCTCAAAACTAGTTCTAATTTTAATCATTACTGTTGCGGGATTGATTCTAACAAAAATGGTAGCACGCAGTATCCGTAAGATGATGTTAAAGAAAAAATACAAAAATGACGAAGAAAAAATGAGCAGAGCTGATACATTAAGTGGTGTATTCCAAAGTCTTGCAAAATTCATCATTTTTACAATTGCAATAATGATGATATTGAAGGAATTGGGTTTAGATATCACTCCCTTAATAGCTACTGCAGGCTTGGGAGCAGTTGCACTCGGTTTTGGTGCGCAAAGTCTAATCAAGGACTTTTTCTCAGGATTCTTTTTGCTTATGGAAAATCAAATTCGTCTTGGAGACTGGGTTTCGATAGCAGATGTAACTGGTGAAGTCCAGAAAGTAAATCTTAGAACAACAGTATTACGGGATATCCACGGTAAAGTACATACAATACCAAACGGTGAAATTAAAATGGTTAGCAATCTAACAAAAGATTTTTCAAAATGTACGATCGATTTTGGTATTGCATACAAAGAGAATGTCGACAAAGTGATGTTTTTATTGAAAGAAATAATGGATGATTTGGCTTCAGATTACAACTATCACGAATATATTTTAGATGCCCCAAAAGTTTTTGGTGTCCAAGATTTTGCTGATTCTGCAGTAATAATTAGAACTCAGATAAAAACTAAAGCTGGCAAACACTGGGAAATTGGTCGAGAACTACGAAGACGTGTTAAAAATAAATTTGATGAACTAGGTATTGAAATACCATTTCCACATCGGACATTATATCTTGGAAAAGATTTTGTTTTACCAGTTGAAAATAATAAGGATCATACATAATTAATTGGAGATAATACTATGCCGAAATTATTTAAGAACCGTTCAAGAAAAGCCGGATTACCACCAGGAAGCATAGTCAGCGTTGGAGATAAAAAAACAAAGGAAGTTAATGTTTCATTAATTGAATACGATGAAAACGATTTACATCAAAAGAAAATTAACAACTTGAAAGAATTATTGACTATAGAAGATAAATCAGCAGTAAGCTGGATTAACGCTGATGGTGTTCACGAAACAGAAATTCTGCATTTTATAGGTGAAAATCTTGGTTTACATTCATTGATACTTGAGGATATACTTAATACAGATCAACGCCCAAAAATTGAAGAATTTGATACTTACATTTTTATTGTTGTTAAAATGATTTATACTGATAAAGAAAAAGAGGAAATTATTACTGAACAAATCAGCATAATATTAGCAAATAAATACTTATTATCATTTCAAGAAAAACCAGGTGATGTTTTCAACCCGATTCGTGAAAGATTAAAAAATCAAAAAGGAAAACTAAGAAATAATGGTACTGATTATCTATGTTATACACTGATTGATGTGATTGTTGATAATTATTTTCATGTACTTGAAAGTATTGGAATCAAAATTGAGAAAATTGAAGAAGAGTTGCTTTTTAACCCATCTCAAGATGCATTAAAAGAGATACACAAGTTAAAGCAGGATGTGATTTTTTTACAGCATTCTATCTGGCCTCTTCGCGAAGTGATTAATAATTTTAAAAAAAGTGATTCTGCATTGGTTCAGGAATTTACGATAAGGTATCTTGATGATGTTTATGACCACTGTATTCAGGTTATTGATTCATTAAATACATATAAAGATATAATTAGTGGTCTTCTAGATGTTTACATATCCAATGTAAGCAATAAAATGAATGAAGTAATGAAAACATTAACTATAATAGCAACAATATTCATTCCTTTGACTTTTTTAGCAGGTATTTATGGTATGAATTTTGAAAATATGCCTGAACTAAAATACGAAGGAGCATATTTCTTCATACTTGGTTTCATGTTCTTAATCTTTATTTTAATGATTGCATATTTTAGAAAAAAAAGATGGTTATAAGTCATAAATGTATTTTAGTATTTTGTAATGATTACTTGGTTTGAGTAACTATTGAAATCATGTAATCTTTCAGATATTTGTGGAAACGTTGAACAGCTGCATTAATCCTCCAATGATGAGATTTGCTGATCCCTGCTTTGCCTTGTGCATTCACAAAATATTCTCAAAATTTGCTAACTGATTTACTATTTCCAATCCGTTCTAAAAAATAGCGTTTAATAGAATTGTAATAACAAATAAATCGATTATCAAGGATAAGATATGCTTAAGAAAATTCTGTCTATAATTGCTATTTCAACATTTTGTACATGTATTTTTGCCCTTAGCAAATCAAAGAATCAAACTCAACAAACGAAGCTGGATAAGGAAGCACAAAAGGAATTATCGAGACAAATTAAGCAGTGGATTAAACAGCATAACGATGATGACGATGTTGTTGAAGAAAAAGCAACATGGCGGCTCTATAAAGCAGGTGAAGCAGCAGTTCCACAATTATTGGAAAAACTACTCGCGCTTAAATGGGATGCAATTGAATATTCTGGTGATGAAGATGATAGATACTATGCAAGAGACATTATTGACATTCTCGAAAAAATCGGTGAACCGCCTGAAGCAACGTTAACAATCATATTCTCATCCAGCGAAACATACACATAGTAAAGTGTCGTAAAATGTAGTCTGATAAAATGCTCATATTTTATTGTTGGTTAGCTATCCCACCAGCGGTGGCTGCGTTCTGGGTTGGACATTCAGTTGCTGTATCAGAGTGTTATTACATGAGATATGCAAGCGGATTGCAGAAAGGAAAAAATGTTGAAGAAGCAATGGGTTTATCAGAATTACTTCAGCAAGCAAGCGCTGGATACAACACCAAAGGCATTTACAAAAACCGCAAAAACACAAATTGATAATCACAATTTCATCAGCTAATTGTTTAAACTATGTTACGGGTTCATCTTGTAACCCTTTTAATATAATGACATGTTAGTAAATATTGAGAATTAAAAAACCATGAAATATTATTTTTATTTTATGGATAGTTAACTAGCCCACCTTTGAATTTCCTGAGTTCTTTATATATTCTTGAAGAGACCGTTCTCAATCCTCGCAAAAACATACGTTTACATTTACACTTTGATAATTCCTTTGCACAATTTACTGAAATTCCATTGATG
>CAYZQB010000148.1:0-8073 GCA_964480395.1 uncultured Planctomycetia bacterium | reverse complement strand
AAGACATTGAAGTTGTTCAGGTGCGATAACAAGTTTTGTATGAAATTCCCTCGGTAATGCTGGGGGATTTTTTATTTAATCGGTGGAACTGGCATCTTGCCTGTTTTTGATGATTATTGCTGTCAGGCAGGGATGCCTGACCCACTGAATGAACATGTTTAATATTTCCTAACAATGTCCTTTTTTATCCAGCCAAATGCTAAATCTACTGTGTGTTTCTTTTACAGAATCGTTTATATTTATTAGAATGTGTTTGAAAACTCGACAATTGTCATTCCTGCGAAAGCAGGAATCCAGGATGCTGTAGAACGTGCATATTAACTGGATTCCCAATCAAGTTGGGAATGACATAAAAAGTAATTTCTCAACCACTGGTTTAAGATTCAACTTGAGGATGAAAATGAAAAAATTTGCTCCATTTTTATTACTGATTGTTGTTGCTGTCCTAAATTTCGGTTGTTTCCCAAATATCCCAGCGGTTTCTGAGGATGGGAAATTGATAGCAATACCTCTCAGCACGGATGCAGCGTATTATTCTGACCATTGGGAGTTTGGCAGAGACCCGAAAGCAAAGCATGAAACCTTGCTTTACACGCGTGATTTGTTCGTTTTCAACACTGACGGGAGCAAAGTTTGGCGCGTAACCGATTTTGACGGTCACATTTCGTACCCAAGTTTTGGACACACTGACGGAAAACCAGATAAAATAACGTTTGTTTACACACCTTCCGAAGATATAACCCGTCATAACCGTGAAGAATTGAGGGATTCGCTTTACGTTCTGCAGAGATTGGGTTCAACTTTCGAAAAGCTTGAGGAAGCACCGACTTTTTCAAAGGCAGCACAAGCTCAGGGGTTCGGCAACATGCCGATTGTGTATTATCAAAGCCCAAAAGCTCCTCGTGGATTTATACTTATGCCTGTGTTTTCACCTGACAACCACAAAATCGCATTCATCGAAACGACGCATGTTGTAAAACGCGAAAACCTTGCGAAAAACTCTTTTGCAGGCGATTTGAAAGTTCTCGATATTCATGAGAGAGAGTCAGATAAAAGAATAACAACGATTGCGCAAAATTGCGTTCCGAGAATATGCTGGGCTGACGATGATACAATACTCTACACTCAGCTTGGCGATGAAATCAAAGCTCCGTTTGCAGGTGCTGGAACAATCGTCAGACATTCACTCAAAGACAACAAAAAGACGAAAATCTGGCAGGGCGAACTCTCTCGATACATTGTAAACATTGCTTCAGATGAAACCGGTAAAAAGGTTGTATTCGATGCAACCAACGGAATCAACGGTGTTTTCGACAATAAAATTATGCTCTTTGATGGCGAAAAGATGAGCGAGATTGCTGCCGGCATGGGTTTTGCAATGCCAACATTTGCTGATGATGACACAATCAAGTTTTTCGCTCCAACGTTTGAAAGCCGCAAATTGAAAGATATTCAGCTTGGTGAATTCAAGCTAAATGAGGAAAATGTAACACCAGCTTACACTAAAGTCAATGCAACCGTCGGCAACTTCTATAAATACTATCTCACGCCGGATTTCCTATTCACAATCCCCTCTGTAACAACACCTGCTGAGGGAATCATCGGCGCAAACATCAAAATAACAGCACTTGGAAATAAAGATGCACAAGAATCAGATTTTGTCAAAGCTGCACAGAAAACAGTGATAGAACACACGCCTGACAAGCGTTTTATCCTGCAAAAAGCACGCGAACGTGCAGGGCTTATCTCAAAAACAGGTTCACCAATCGAAATCAACGATACTACAACAATCCTCAACGTAACCGCCTATGATTACACTCTTGACAAGGACAAAAAACCCGTTATGAACGCTCGAAACGGAAATGTCGTGTATATTGCGCAAATGCCGAAGGGGAAAACCGGCAAACAATCAGCAATCCCCGGTAAAATCAGGTTTGAGCAGAATATCATCGGAAGCGGGCAGGATATTAAGTGCTGGGACGGTAAAAACTCATACCAGCTTGAAAAAAACTGGGAAAAATATGACCCACTGACAAAAGACCCGATAATGCGTAAACCCGCACAAGACCTTGCGGAAGAACTTATAGACATGATGCGCAGCAGACGACTTTTCATGCTGCAAAATATCCTTAAACCCTTACCCGATGAGATTCAAAGCGAACATCAAGCATCGATGCTCTTGACCAGCAAAGTTATCTGGGATTACGCTGATGAAAAACCTGTGTACATGAAATTGGCGTACTTGCAGACGGTTTCACAATACAAGCTGTTGTTTGATGAAAACAAAACTGTAACAGAATATGCGATTCTCGGTTTCGAGGTTGGCGACCGCAATGCAAAGGATTACGGGCTTTTGCGGGAAATCAGAATTTTTAAAATAGTTTCAATTAAGCGTGGAAAGACAACCAAAACAATTACAACTTCGAGTATTTTTCGGCTTGATGATTATCAGGAATTCAGCAAAATCAATGGTTACTCGGTGTATCTTCCATTTGAGATTACCGGCTTCAACTCATCTGGATCGATTATGAAAGCTATTGTACCTGGTAAATCTCAGAAATTTCTCGATGCGAAGATTTTGCGTGAAATCAAGTACAAGAATAATGAAGACGGCGTACTCATTAGCGGAATCAACACTCTGCCAACAAAAACAAAATCACGTAATCGAATCTTCAACTCGCTCAACTGGGGTGGGTAAAGATTCCTGGGACGTAAATAAAAAAAGTGTGCTTGCATGCCTTATTTTCGAGCCCAAAATTCAACAATTGCAGGACCTTGACCGGTTCGAATGCTTTTGTAATTTATCTCAATATGTTTGATGAAACGTACGAAACCCTTCAAATTCAGCGAGCGCGAACGAGTATTCTTCGTATAAATATTGCGCGTCTTAAACGTCTCACTCTCGCCATTGCCATAAACCACCTTAATATAATTCATTTTGATAGGATTATTGCGCACCACAATCTGCAAAAACCTGAACATTCCTTGATGTAACGCAACCGGCACAATATCTGTATCACTCTGGAAATCAACAGTTTTTGTACCGAGTTGAACCCAGCCCTGATTACTCATCGTAGTTGAATCAATCGCTTGAATCTGACAACTGAGATTAAATATGCAAAAACTCACAATCACCAATAAAAATACGCTGAATCTGGTTCTCATAATTTCCTCCAATAATGCTTAAAACTTCTTACAATATTCAATTTACATCAATTTTCTTAATTTTCGACGCAGCATATCAAGCCCGTTATGGATTCGAGATTTCACAGTCCCAAGCGGAATATCAAGAGATTCTGAAATGTCCTGATAATTCCATTCTTCAACAAGCCGAAGGATTAAAACCTCGCGATATGTCTCAGGCATATTGTTAATTGTGTCAGTTATCTGTGATTTTTCAAGTATCGGCTCACCTTCAGATACCGCTTCCTGTGCAGTTACAATGTCAGCAGCGTCTTCGATATCAAGTGCAACCTTTTTACTTCGTCTTTTACGCTTCATCTCAGAAATGCTTACGTTCCGTGTAACTTTGTAAAGCAGTGTTGTAAGTTGTGCTTTTGGCTCATATTTTGGCACAATCGAGAATAAATACTTAAATACTTCCTGCAAAACATCCTGGGCATCGTTTTCGTCATGCACATAGCGCAAAGCAAGTCGAAAAACCCAATCCCTATAGCGCAAATATATTACTTGAAAGGCGCGTTCATCACCATTCTTGCTTCTTGCCATTAGATCTGCATCTGACAGGCTGTATAATTCTGTAGTAGAAAGTGAACCCATTTACGCAGTAAGCCCTTTTTTTTGTATTTTCTGAATACATACTTTATAATTGTTAATAAAGTTACCGATCCAATCGAAGTATTTAAACAATCGGACGTCGAAATTACAATCAATACAACTTTTTTTAATTTTGGCACGTTAATTGCATAACTAAAATGTACTGAACTTTTATTAAAGGAGGTTATAATGAAATACGCAGTTTTAGCTGTTCTTGGAGTAATCGTTTTTTTCAGCGTACAGCTTTTTGCAGGTACAACGGAAATGGCAATCGAAAAGCTCAAAGTTACGAAAATTGACGTTACTTACGATGATATTAGCTTGGAAGATGTGCTTGCTGATATCAAAGAGAAAACCGGTGTCAGCATCACAATTGACCCAAAATCTGCTAAAGAAATCGACATCGACGACATTGTTATCACTATGACATTAAATGACATTTCCGGTTATGACCTGCTTATGGCAATTGCACGATATGCGGAAATGCGAGTAGTTTTCAAGTATGGCATGGCGTGGTTGGTTACACCTGAGCATTATTATGACGGCAGAAACATTGTTAAAATTTATGATGTACGTGATTTAACGATGGAAATTAAAAATTTCCCCGGTATTTCTATTCGGCTCAAGGGGAATTCAACAGGAGAAAATGACATTTGGATTGAAGAAGATGAAGCAAAATATGAAAGGATTGAAACTGACATTCTTGAGGAAATTATCCCAGATTTTGTTGCAAATGGAAAGTGGGACGAGAATCCGGGTGCTAGCATTCAACAACTGGCTGGAATGTTGATTATCAGGCAAGCACCGGAAGTCCACTACGAAATCATGAAACTGCTCTCAGAAATAAGAAGCAACAACTAACATTTTATACAGCTAGGATTTCATTAAAAAAAATACTGGCTGTGAAAAACTCCCGGCTTTTTTTCAAATTAATATCTGAAATTGTTTGCAGTGAAATTTTGTCGATTTTGTTATAAGATGGTGTAAAAACTGCGGATATTGATATGAGACAGATTAAATTTACGAAAATGCAGGGCATCGGCAACGATTATATCTATGTTGATATGATTGCTGAGAAATTGCCTGAAGATTCAGCATATTTGGCTAAATTGGCACGGAAAATAAGCGCCCGGCACTTCGGTGTGGGTGGTGACGGCATGATTCTTATCGCAAAAAGTGACATCGCACCGTTCAGAATGCGAATTTTTAATGCGGACGGCAGCGAAGCAGAAATGTGCGGCAACGGTTTGCGGTGTTTTGCAAAATACATTTTTGATCACGGAATGATAGATGGCTCGGAATTTAATATTGAAACCGGTGCAGGACTGCTTGCAGTCAGCTTATTCCTTGATGAGCATGACAAAGTGCGTGAAGTGCAGATAAATATGGGTATGCCGATGTTCGAAAACGTAGAAATCCCGGTCAATCGAGAACCTTCAGAATCCACACTTAACCATAAAATTCATGTACTCGACCGCGAATTCACAATCAGCTGCGTCTCAATGGGAAACCCGCATTGCGTTATTTTTCTCGATAAATCCGATGATTTACATGCGTTTGACGTCGAAAAATACGGGTCAGCAATTGAAAATCACGAAATTTTCCCACAGAAAACGAATGTCGAATTCGTTAAAATCGACTCTGAAACCGAAGCACATCAAAGAACCTGGGAACGCGGCAGCGGGGAGACTATGGCATGTGGCACTGGTGCAAGTGCAGTCTTTGCAATTGGCAAAAAACTCGGTTATTTCAATGATTCCGCGACGATACACCTTCTGGGTGGTGATTTACAAATGTCCATAAATGCTGACACTGGCGAAGTCTATAAAAAAGGTACCGCAGAGATTGTCTTCAAGGGCATTTATTATTATCCTCAATTCGATAAAATTTAGTTTTTTGCACATACTGAAAAATATTTATCATATACGGAATTTCTAACGGAGAAAATCATGGATAAACGACCGTACATAATCATGCTGATGTTAGTTCTGTTCTTGGTTACATTTATTGAAAACCCAGCACAAACCGAGGAAGTGCCTGACCCGTCGCAAAGACCTGCAAAATTACCGATGCTTGAGGATGTCATCACCGACGCTCAGCTTCTCGCGCTGCAGGACGCACTCTGGTGTCTGAACATGACAGAAAAGGATATGAGCTTCAATAAACGTCCACTTGAGGATGATTTCCGCTTCAGCATCATAAACACTGTCCTCGACGAACCGCTTGAAACCGCCTATGTTTCCCACGATATTAACATCAAGATGCGCGAACTTATTTCAGAGAATTCTTATGATGCAGTGGTCAAACATCTGGGTGAACTCACCGACATCATTCTGCCTGAGGAAGCAACTCTGTTTTCCTACGACCTTGAAAAGAACCTTGAAGCAATGTTCCCAGCAGAAGAAGCAAACGAAATATATCTTAAGATTAAGGACTGGCGACGCGATATTCTTGAACCAGTCATTGTGCTTATCTGGGCTGCAAAAGAGACACAAGCGCTGTATAAGAAAGCATTTGCCGATCTTACTGAAGATGAAACTGATATGCTGGTTTCATACGTCCAAAAAACTGTAATCAACAAAAACTATGAGAATTTCTTCAAAGATAATATAGAGGAATTTAAGGACACTCTGACTTTCCTTGAAATCTTGAAAAAAGTTAAACGAGAAAATATTCTTAAAGCAGCGTTAATCACAACAAAGGTTTCGATGCTCGCAAGACGCCGACTCAATGATTTTCTGAGTGCAATGCAGGACGAGAAGGTAAATCCATTGATTCCTCTTGAGAATTTCAAGGACGGAATCGCTGTAATTTCAACTTCGCTTGGTGACATTGTCATCGGCAACAGCGAAGACAACACATATCCTGCGAATTTACAACCTTTAATCTGCATCGACATGGGTGGCAACGACAAATACAACTGCCGTGTCGGTTTCGGCTTTAACAGACCGAATTCTTCGCTTCGCAACACCGGCGTTGGTTTTCACTTCGATTATGCTGGTGATGATTACTACGCTGGCGACTTGAACTTCAACTGTGGTGTCGGTTACAATGGCATCGGAATTTCAATCGATGAGAATGGAAATGACATAAGAAAATGCGGCAATCTCAGTCTTGGCACAGGTTTACTCGGTTACGGGATGTTAATCGACGAAAACGGCAAGGATATTTGCACTGCGGACGTTTGTGCGCAAGGTGCTGGCGCATTCGGCTGGGGTGCTTACATTGACATGCACGGCGATGACAGATACGACGTCAACCTTTTCGGACAGGGCTTTGCGTATGTTTGGTCTGCAGGATTGATTTATGACGGTGAAGGTGATGACGTTTATAATGCTGGTGGTGAATACGTGCATTATCCGCTTTTCAACGACAGATTTCAGGCACTTTCACAGGGATTCTCAATCGGTATGCGTCCATATGCCTCAGGTGGCATCGGCATCCTGATTGATGAATGTGGCAATGATGTCTATAAATCTGACATTTACGGACAGGGAAGCTCATACTGGTATTCACTCGGAATCCTTTGCGACAACAGCGGTAACGATTATTACACTATGTCGCAGTATGGACAGGGTTCTGGAATTCACTTAGCTGCGGGAGCATTAATCGACTATGCAGGAAACGATATTTATTATAATCCATACGGCGTGGGCATCGGTGGATGTCATGATTATGCAGTCGGTATTCTCATCGATAAAAAAGGATTCGATTATTACGCGGGATGCGGCTTGAGCATGGGAACCGGTGGCACAAACGGCGTAGGAATTCTCATAGAAGGTGAAGGTGATGACGTTTACGCGACTCAACAGCGAGGTATTGGCAAGGAAACCATCGGCGGAGGTAGAGGTGCAAGAGGTTACGGCTCGATTGGTGTTTTGCTGGATTGTGGCGGAAACGACACATACAGCGACGCTATTGCGAAAAATAATTATATTTCAACAAAACCGATGTACGGCGTAACGTATGACTTTGAAATCAATGAAAGTCAGTACATTGAGCAGGCAAAAAACTTTGAGAAATACTATGTTCGCGAGAAATACAAGCCTGAAGCTCAATATTGGGATGAGATTAAAGCACTGTGGGCAGCAGAGAAATCTGAATCATCTGAATCATCTGAATCGTCTGAACCTAAAGTCGTTGACCTTGATAAAGAAACAATCGAAAAGCTCGAAAAATTGTGGCAAAAAGGTATTGAGTGGGCTGTCGGCGACAATCGTGTTCAGGTTTTGGCAGCACGGGACGAAATCATCAAATTGGGTGAGTCGGCAATGGTTTTCATGCTCTCCAAATTCA
>CAYZQB010000147.1:0-8094 GCA_964480395.1 uncultured Planctomycetia bacterium | reverse complement strand
AAAATGACAGTGAAACTCACTATTTGCGGTAAGCCGGTGGAAGCGCAGGAAAACTGGACAATCCTTGAGGCAGCTGAGTCCATCGGCATAAAAATACCTCGATTGTGCTACATGAAAGGGCTTTCCGAACCAATGCACTGCAGAATTTGCAGCGTAAAAGTTAAAGGCAGACCTCGCACCGTACCCGCTTGTGGAACAAAAGTTGCTGACGGTATGGAAGTTGTCGCTTTCGATGATGAACTTGAAGCTTTCAGGAAAACTCTCATCGAAACAATGCTTACAACCGGTCATCACAACTGTTATTCCTGCGAATCCAACGGTAAATGCGAGCTGCAAGACCTTGCATATCAATACGGCATTGAAATCACAACTATGCCAGAAGATGAAAAAACCTGGGACTATATCGAAACCAGCGAGGTACTTGCACTTGATAGAAATAAGTGCATTCTTTGCGGCAGATGCGTTCGAACCTGCTCGGAAAAAGTACTTTCATTCGTTTATGATTTTGCTAACAAAGGTTATCAAACTTACCTAAATATCGGAGCATCCGAGGAATTTCAAGAAGCCAACTGTGTTTCATGTGGCAACTGCGTACAAGCTTGCCCAACTGGCGCACTATCCATGAAAAACGCGCGTGGTGTTGGTCGTACCTGGGAATTCGATAAAGTCCAATCGCTTTGTCCATATTGCGGCGTGGGCTGCAAGCTTGAACTTTGGGTTAAAGACAACAAAATCGAACGCGTTTACGGCATGGACGGTCAAGACAATAATGAGTTGACCTGTGTAAAAGGACGTTTTGGGCTTGATTTTGTCGGGCATAAAGACAGATTAACTGACCCACTGATTCGCAAAAATGGCAAACTCGAAAAAGCAACCTGGGATGAAGCTTTAAATCTCATCGCAAGTAAATTCACGCAAATCAAGAAAGAAAGCGGTCCCGATGCATTTGCAGGTTTGGCTTCCGCGAAAGTTACAAACGAAGAAAATTATCTCTTCCAAAAATTTATGCGTGCTGTATTAGGAACGAATAACGTTGACCACTGCGCCCGGTTGTGACACAGCTCTACAGTAGCCGGTCTGGCTAACGCTTTCGGTAGTGGTGCAATGACAAACGGAATTCATGACTGCATTGAAGATGCGGATACAATCTTCGTTATCGGCACGAACACCACGGAAAATCATCCTGTGATGGGTTACAATATCAAGAAGCAGGTAAAATATCATGGTAAAAAGCTTGTGGTTGCTGATCCTCGCAAAATCGAGCTTACGGAATATGCAGATGTCTGGCTTCGTCAACGTTGTGGCTCTGACGTTGCACTTCTTAACGGCTTAATGAATTACATCATTACACATGATTTGCATGACAAGAAATTTATCGAGGAAAGAACAGAGAACTTCGACCAGCTCTGGGAAGTTGTTAAAAAGTTTGACCTTGAAACAACTTCTAAACTGACAGGAATTGCAGAAGAAGACATTGCCAAAGCTGGTGAGTTGATTGGTAGAGCAAACACTGCATCGCTTTTGTATGCGATGGGTATAACCCAGCATACAACTGGTACGGATAATGTTTTGAGTTGCGCAAACTTCCAGATGGTTACTGGTAACATGGGCAAGCCTGGTGGTGGAGTGAATCCTCTGCGAGGTCAGAACAACGTTCAGGGTGCCTGCGACATGGGCGGTTTACCCAACGTTTTCCCAGCATACCAGAAAGTTATTGACGAAGGTGCTGTCAAGAAGTTCATGGATGCCTGGAGTAAACCGAACTGGCAATGCAAACTTGAGCCGAAAGTCGGTTTGACAATCCTTGATATGTTCGAGGGCATCGAGAAAAAAGAAGTTCGTGCACTTTACATCATGGGTGAAAACCCGATGATTTCAGACCCGAACGTTGGACACATTGCTCATGTACTCGATGACTGTGAATTTTTAGTGGTTCAGGACATATTCCTGACGGAAACAGCAGCTCTTGCAGATGTTGTTTTGCCAGCATGTGCTTTTGCTGAGAAAGATGGAACATTCACCAACTCTGACAGACGAGTTCAATATCTCAACAAAGCAGTGCAGCAACCTGGTGTTTCGATGGATGACTGGAAAATTATCTCTGAAATTGCAACTCGCATGGGCTACGAGATGAAATATAAAAATACAAGTGAAATTTTTGATGAACTCGCTTCACTTGCGCCATCTTATGCTGGTTTAAGCCACGAGCGTTGTATCAAAGAAAATGGAATTTGCTGGCCCTGTCCAAATCCAGAACATCCCGGAACGCCGATTCTACACATTGGCAAATTCGCAAAAGGTCTTGGATCATTTAATCCTGTTGAATTCAAAGAGCCAGCTGAATTACCAGATGCGGATTATCCATTAATTCTCACAACAGGTAGAATTTTGTATCATTTCCATACAGCGACAATGACCGGACATTCAAAAGCGTTGAAGATTCTTGGAAAAGAGCCTTTTGTTGAAGTAAATCCGGCACTTGCCGCTAAAATGGGCATTAAGGAAGACGATGAAGTTAAGGTTGCAACACGCAGAGGTGAATTGAAGATTAAAGCTCGAATCACAGATATGGTTGACGAGAAAACAATCTTTATTCCATTCCATTTTGCTGAAGCAGCAGCGAATATACTCACAAATGATGCAAAAGACCCGGTTGCGAAGATTCCAGAATACAAAGTATGCGCAGCATCTTTGAAAACATTGGTAGCAGCGGTTTAGAATGAATAAAGATTCAAGGCTTCGGGATAACTCGGAGCCTTTTTTTTATTAAGTTTTGATATTATATGTTACGATTTAAATGTCTTATGTTTCGCGGAGATAAATATGAAAATACCAAGAATTCTTTTGTTGATAATTGTAGTTTGTGTGGTCTTAATTTCGAGTTGTGATTTTCTACTTGCAAGCAGAATCATGCTTGATGCAAATGGTCGAAAATACTACGTAAAAGGTCTTGAGATTACAGTTGTGAATTCAGCATTGGTGCGTTCATTTGAAATCACTGTGCAAGAGGTTGGCATTCCATCGGATATTCCCCGTGACATCACAGCGATTGGACAAGCGTATGAGATTACGGCACAGCGTAGCGACTGGCTGAACATGCCGTTGATTGTTGAGATGGATTACGATGACGAATTAGTGCGCGACGAAGATAACATTGTAGTTTATATTAAACCCGAAAACGAGAGCTGTAAACCTGCAACTGTGCTAGAAGTTAATAAATATGCTAATGAGATTACGTTTGAAATGAGGGTATTCGGGGAGTTTTTCGTAGCAGAATTACCAACAAATCCTTCGTTTTATTCAGTTCCGAATTTTACTGAGAGTAATAATGGTTGGGACATTGAAAATTTCGGAATATACTTTGCGAATGGTGGAAATTGCTTAGGTATGTCTGCACTATGTAACTGGTTTTTTGAAAATAAACCCCAAGAAGATTTATGGGGTTATTTCCCATCAGGCGGTACTGCAAGTGTCGAAGAAATCATAATCAACAGGGCACATCTTGCTCAGAGTCAATATTTTGCACTCAAAGACCAAGCATTTCAGCAGGAAATCGGCGAAGTTGAGACAGGCAAACTGCTCAAGAGTCTTATTTTTCAAACGAAACAACCTCAAATATTAACAATGATTGATTATGCACCAAACGGCGATTTTGAAGGAGGGCATGCATGCGTTGTTTATGGTTTCAATAATAACCATTTTAAGTTTTACGATGTCAACTTTCCTGGTATTCAACAAACTTTGAGTTTTGACAATCTCAACGGTTTCGGCATGTACAGTCATTTCAATACATTCGGATTTGTTATGCAGCCGAGTCTTGGTAGAAACATAGATTTCGGTCAACTTGTTACGCAAGCGGAGAACGGATTTTCGCAATCTCAGTATATTCAGGTTAATACGGTGCAATCCGGCGATAAATTTCTTACGAATTCAATTGTGATTTCAGGTGAAGTAACCGGACAGTTACATGATATAGATACAATCTGTCTTTACAATCGAGAGCATATTAATCTTGAAGATGTTGAAAACGGGAATTTTGAATTTGATTTGGATATATTTTCCGGAAACAACACTTTTGTCTTCCTTGCAAATGAGTTAATCGAGGAGGTTTCAAATTGGTATTATAATTGTGCGACTTTGATTATAGATAATATCGAGTGCTTGGCAGATTCACTTGATTTTCGTGTTGTTCTTGAAAATGAAGATGCTTTGTGTGATGGTGATTTGTACGTAAGTTCACCTGCACCTGGTATCGAAACATGCTGGCGAGGAAATAAGATAACAAGTTGTGGTTTGAACTTCTTTGAAGATCCATATTGGTGGCATAATGGTGAAAAAGTTCACATGGATACAAGTGTTGGAGGTGTTATCAAAAATGGGAAATACATTATTCGTGTCAGGGTTATTGATGGTTTTATCTCTGAAAAATACTGCAATGTGATGATTGTAATTTTTGAAGGCACTCCTGACCAGCGTTTCTTCATGAAGAATGTTTATTTCACAATTGACAATGAGAATCCGGGGAATGAAACACCGGGAAGCACTGGAGATGATTGGTTCAACATCGCTGAAGTAGATCTAATCAACAAAAAAATTACGCCATTAAATTAATAAACAGACAATTATTCGGGATTGTCAGGAATATCAAAACGTTTATTAGTAAGTCCGTATAATAACGTTGAAAATGAATGTAATTGTCTTATAATTTCACAATAATAACATTTAAGGAGATGATATGAATCCGTTACTTGAGAAATTCGAAACACCTTTTGAGACTGTGCCATTTGACAAAATTAAAAACGAGCATTATCTGCCGGCACTCACTGAAGCTATCAAAATTGCCAAGCAAAACATAGATTCAATCAAGAATAACACAGAGGAAGTTACGTTTGACAACGTTCTCACTGCGCTGGAGGAAGCTGATGTCCTTGTAAACAGAGTTTCGAAGGTTTTTTTCAACATGCTGGGTGCTGAAACAAGCGATGAATTGCAAAGATTAGCGAAACAATTTTCACCGATGATGAGCGAATTCGGAAACGATGTGATTCTTGACGCAAAATTGTTTGAGCGTATAAAAATGCTTTGGCACAAGCGTGAATCGTTGGAACTAACAGGCGAACAGAGCATGCTTTTAGAACGAACTTACAAGCAATTTGTCCGCAACGGCGCGCTGCTTGAGGGTGATGCACGTGATAAGCTTCGTGAAATTGATAAAGAACTTGCGAAAACAGCACTTGAGTTTGGCGATAATGTTCTTGCAGAAACCAATTCTTACGAGCTTGAAATAACAGACGAAAAAGACCTTGCAGGACTTCCGGAATTTGTAAAGGAGGCAGCTGCACACACTGCTGAGGAAAAAGGCAAAAAAGGTCATTGGATTTTCACGCTTCACATGCCAAGTTTCATCCCTTTCATAATGTATGCAGATAATCGTGAATTACGCGAAAAAATGATGATAGCTTACGGTTCTCGATGTTTTAAGGATGATGAGAAGGACAATCAGGATAATATCAAGAATATTGTCCGGCTGCGTTATGAACGTGCAAATCTTCTAGGATACAAGAATCATGCTCAGTTTGTGCTTGAAGAAAGAATGGCAGAAACACCAGAAGCGGTGATGAATTTCCTGAATGAACTTCTGCAACATTCATACGGTTTTGCACAAAATGACATTGATGAACTGAAAATGCTGGCGAAAGAACGCGATGGTCTCGAAGATTTCCAGAACTGGGATTATTCATATTATGCAGAAAAGCTTAAAAAGCATAAATATAACATCGATAACGAGATGCTGAAGCCGTTCTTCAAGTTAGAATCAGTGATTTTTGGCGTTTTTATGGTTGCTTCCAAGCTTTACGGCATAACGTTCATGGAACGTACTGACATTCAAGTGTATCATCCTGACGTTAAAACATTCGAAGTTGTAAGTGAAAACGGTGAACATGTCGGTATTCTTTATATGGATTTCTTCCCGCGTGCAAGTAAGCGCAGTGGGGCGTGGATGACGAGTTTCCGAGGTCAGAAAAACATTGGTGGTATCGAACAGCGACCACATGCAATGGTCGTCTGCAATTTTACCAAGCCGACAGCAACCAAACCTTCGCTTCTGACGTTTCAGGAAGTAACAACATTGTTCCATGAGTTTGGACATTCGCTGCATGGTTTGCTTGCGAAAACGGTTTACCCGTCGCTCTCAGGCACAAATGTTTTCTGGGATTTTGTTGAACTTCCGTCACAGATTATGGAAAACTGGGTGCTTGAGAAGGAATGTCTCGACTTTTTTGCGAAACATTTTGAAACAGGTGAGAAAATATCGGATGAACTGGTTCAGCGTATAAAGGATGCTGCGAATTTTAACGAAGCAAGGAATACTGTACGCCAGCTCAGCTTAGGTTTTATCGACATGTCATGGCATATGGACGATGGGATAAATGCTGAAAATGTTGGTGATTACGAAAAAATGGCAACAGAAAAGACACGTTTACTGCCTGAGGTTGAAGGAGTTAGCACAAGTTGCTCATTCTCGCATATATTCCAGGGAGGATACAGCTCAGGATATTACAGCTACAAATGGGCGGAAGTGCTTGATGCTGATGCTTTTGCGTATTTCAAGGAAAATGGCATTTTCAACCGAGAAATAGCACAGAAATTCTACGATAACGTGCTTTCAAAAGGTGGAAGTGAGCATCCGATGGAGTTGTATAAGCGTTTCCGAGGCAGGAAGCCCAGCATTGATGCTTTGCTTGAACGTGCAGGGCTTACAAAAAAGCCGAACCTGTAGTAATTTGATTAAAACCTTAAAATTTAATGATAAAACCTTCCATTGATGATTCAGTGTAGAATTTGAATTACATCTTCATTAATTGATAAAAATCATCATTGAGAAGGACTTGAATTAATGAGCATCATTGAGATTATCTTGATTGCAATCGGATTAGCGATGGATGCCTTTGCTGTTGCAATTGCCTGCAGCATCGCATTACGTTGCTTGTCCTTTCGCAGTGTTTTCCGTGTCGCATTTTACTTTGGTCTGTTCCAAGCGATTATGCCCGTTATTGGATGGTCAGCAAGTTTTGCAGCACATAAATATATTGCAGCATGGGATCACTGGCTTGCGTTTGGATTATTGGTGTTCATTGGCGGGAAAGCGATTTATGAAGCATGTCGGGAAAAAAGTGACAAATTTAAGGAGAAAGACCCAACCAAAGGTTGGTCGCTTCTTATTTTCTCGATAGCAACGAGTATTGATGCTTTGGCTGTCGGTATCAGCTTTGCTGCAATAGACGTTGATATTGTGCAACCTGCAATAATCATAGGTCTTGTAACATTTTTTCTGTCGGTGCTTGGAATGCTAATCGGCAAAAGAATTGGAAGTTGTTTCGGACAAAAGGTTGAAATTATCGGTGGACTCATTCTTATTGGCATCGGCACAAAAATCCTTCTATCTCACATATTGCTTTCATGAGAATGCAAAACCGGATAAAAAGTTAAATGTATAATTGAAAAAAGCTGGGAGTTGGAAATGAAAACAGCGGCTTCAGCACAAGCGAAAACAGCAATAATTTTCGCATCGAAAAAGGGCGCTACTGAGAAATGTGCCAACATCTTAGTCGAAAAAATTGATAACGATGCAAAATTAATTAATTTAAAAACAGAAAAGAATCCCGAGATAGATGGATTCGATGCTGTAATTATCGGCGGTCCGATTTATATGGGAACGCTGGATAAAAGAGTTACAAAGTTTGTCGAGCGGAACAAAGCTGCTTTGCTCTCGAAAAAACTCGGATTATATATTTGCTGTATGGAAGATGGTGAGGTTCGAATGCAACAGTTTGAAAGTGCTTATGATGAAGAATTAAGGAATCATGCTGTTGCACACGGGCAGTTCGGCGGTGCTTTTGATTTTAAGAAGATGAATTTTATTGTACGGTCGATGATTCGTATGGCAGCAAAAGTCAAGGAATCCACCGAAAACTTTGATTATACCAACATTGACACCTTCGTAGCAGCTTTCACAAAATAACCTGCTATATACTTTTATCAAGTGTCAAACAAAAAAGGGCTCCAGAAAACTGGAACCCTTTTGTTATTTAA
>CAYZQB010000146.1:0-8108 GCA_964480395.1 uncultured Planctomycetia bacterium | reverse complement strand
ACGCTAACTATCGCTAAATGAATGCCTATGGTTAAGGTTAAATTGTCATTCTGAGTGGAATGACGTGAGTAAAATTACTTTTTCATACATTACCGCCAATAGGATTCGAGAGTTACACAACCTGTTGACAGTGTCGTGAAAAAATGTGTGCTTGCACACCTCGCAATGATGGCATGGTGTGTTTTCTCAACAAAATCTATGCAGCTTTTTTTGTTCTCATGGAAGGTGCTTTGTTCCCCTTGGCAGCAGTCAGCTTTTTAAATCTGGCAACAATGTCAGTTTCGATATAAACCTTGCGTACATTGGACACAATTTTTCTGTATTTCGCATTGTTTCTCAGAAATTCGAGCAGCTCAGAGTCTTGAAATTCATTGAAACGCTTGCTGATATAATTGTCAATCTGTTGCTTTTCATCATCGCAGCAGTTGACATCAAACCACGGCGTGCTTTCCACTTCGACATACGCATTTGCTGTTTTCGTGCATTCCTGAAAGAAATTGCTGTTTTTACTTTCACTAATGACGTGTTTTCTTGAATCAACGGGTGATTTTCTACGATTTTTGCTTTCCATTGCTTGCTCCTGTCATTAAAAGTACTTGCTTACAATTTATATCTTATTACTTATAAATTATAATATCGAGATGTCAAGCATAATTTACAAAAAATAAATTATATTTTATAAATTATATTTATTTGATATTCAACATGTAGTTTGTGAACATATAGTTGTTCATGAATTTCAAATTGGGTGTGTATTATATCGACCTTATTTTATCGGTCTTTAACGATATTTGCATTATATAGAGCCACAAGATGTAGTGTATTTTACACTCGCCATAGCACAATTTATTATCTTAGAAATTGTTACCATACATTATGTGCCTGATAAAAAAGATTGTTTTTTGCGCGATTCTTATGCAAATTTCGAAATCAAACCAAGAATTTGCTCAAATCAATATACATTATTAGTTTAAATATCTGCTTGGTTTAAAAGGGATTTGAACCTAAAAATCTTATCGGTCACCGTTTCTTCCACGCATCCAGTCGAAGCCTTTCTTGAAATCTTCGTCACTGTCGTAAGATTCAGATGAAAAATCTTTACGTGGATCCTTGCCCTCTTTAAGAGTCATTTCCCATGCCTTCAGCCAGTCTTTATCGAGCTCACATTCGATTTTGAGTTTTTTAATGTAAAACCTGCTAAAAATAGCGTTAAATTCCAAAAAGCCCTTTGTCAAGCTCTCTTCTTTAACCTTGTAAACCAATTTATTGTTGATATATGAGTAAAAAAAACCTTTCCGGTCGCGTTTTATCCTGTAATTAAATGAGCCTGTGTCTGGTGCCATCTCGTCAATCGGTTCGCCGTATGGTTTGTTTTTATCCGTCTCCAAAAGATTAATCGCACCGGCATATAGTGCGTGTTTAATTTGTATAAGATTCTGTCTCCATAACATTCTGGCGCGAAGTGGGATGCTATACTGATTTTCATCGGTTTTGTATAATGAAATCGAATAAAATAGAGCATATGGCACTTCATACTCGATTTTGATATCAAATTCTTTCTCGCAGAATTTCGCCAACCATTTCAATGCTGCTACTGTGCTTCCATCCCTTCCAAAATACGGTTTAGCACTCATCATGAGTGCTTTTTTAGTTTTATCCCATGCAAAAACACCTCTATTATTCGTATCACCAATTGTGAAATCGAGCAATTGCTCTTTGTTACTAAAATCATATTCAATCTCAATTTTGTTGTCTTTAAGCTTATAATTACCGTAGAAAAGCTGGATTTCTCTATTTTCATTCGTTGTTTTTATAAGCTCAGCAAGCCATTTTCTGAGTTGTTTTTCATTTTCGTTGTCGTTTTCAGATAGAAATTCAGAGTCAGAAAAATATGTCAATGTGAAATTAATTGATTCGATAAGTTTTTCACCAAGCACATGTTTTTGTTTACTTTTGATTTTACGTTCCCACAGCTTGAAATTATCTGTGATTGATGCAAAATCAACGCTTACTCGCACTTCAAATCGTGATTTAAAAATCATAGAAATAATCGGATGAAGATTTAGAATAATTTTTGATGCTTTCGCTTTATTTATAATCTTAATTATTCTTATCAATGCATCTTCGATGTCGCCATCCTTTGGGTTTGGAAAGTTCGGCAGATTCAGCGTGTAGAAAGTTACAAGCGTCAGTTTTTTTTCATTCAATTCGTCCGCTGAATTAGTTTTCACCGGATCATTTGATGGTTGCATTGCGAAGCGAAGCAGCATATCCGCGATTATTGCAGGTATTAGGGAGAATATAAGTTTTTTCGATTTTCCCTCTTTTTTAGGATCGATTGAACTGAAATAATCGAAAGTAAAATCTATTTTTGGTATTATTGTGCTAACATCGTTCAGGTTTTCAATGTTTGCGATATTAATATATTTTGTATTGTTCTTAAATTCATCAAATTCAATTTTAATTGTTTTGCCGCTTATTCCATTTTCATAAATCAATGAATAAATATTATCATATGTGGTTTGAATGAGTTTCAGCATGGATAAATCATTATTCAGATTATTTAAGATTTTTTCATCAAGAATAAAATTATCGTCTTTAAGCGAGTTTTCGCAATCTTCTAATGCTTTATTTATATGCATATCTACGAGATATTTCCGCAGATTTATTACCCAAGCATCGTAATACTTTGGTGCATTTTTCTTTTTCTCTATAATTATTGATTCTTGAGTTTTTTTCTCTTTTGCTATCTGATCATTAATAACATTGAGTAATTCATAAATTGAATTTTCATATTCATCGGGAAGTCGGCTTTTAGCTTGCTGAACAATTGTCTTTGCTTTTTCAAAATTCTTTTCTTTGATTTCGATATCGACATTCTTAGTAACTTTATCAAAATAATCATTAGCCTGTTGTAATATTATTTTGATAATTCCATCTTCCCCAGCGACAAGCTCAATATATGTCTTTGTAAAGAGCAGATTTTGATTAAAATCACTCCAAAGCTCTAAAATCTTGTTGAAAAATTGTCCTATTTCATCATTTTCGTAATTTTTCTCAACAATCAGACTTTTAATTCTGCTTATTTCTTTCTTCGCTAATTCCTCAGCTTTTAACAATGCTTGTTTTTTTCGCTCTGTTGCATCCTTAACCAATTCAGGAAGCTTTTCATTATTGCTGTCAGAGTTTATAATTTCATCATAAATTGCGAAAGCATCTGCAAACTTTAGTATAAAAACCTTCTCATCTGCTTCAGACAGTTTTTTCAATATGTCCTTACGAAGATTTTCAAGTTTAATTTCATCTTCGTCTTGGTTTGTTTTATCTTTCTTATCATCAATTTTCACTACAACTGGTTTTTCTTCAACTTTTCCAGTATTGTCTTGTGATTTCTTATCGATTTCTTCAGGAGTTTTTAAATTATTATAATTGACAAAATAAACGAGGACAATTGTGAACAATACAAGAGCAGATAATACGACACTAATCAGAGTCCAAAGATTCTTGCTTTTTTTATGACTTTGCATCGGTAAAATTCTTTGTTGCTGCTTTCGCGAAATCCGCGCTGTTGGAGCAAGTTTACTTCGGTCAGACAGCGATTCCAAAGTCTCAAATACTGGTGTTTGTCTGATATTTTGCTTGCTGTAACCGGTTTGCAGACTTTGTATTTTCCGTGGAATCTTTAGTGAAGCAGTTTTCGCTTTTGCTTTTAGTGGTTTCCCGTTATCGTATCTATCAATATCTTCAAGTAATTCGAGTGGGTCTTGATAACGCATCTCACATGATTTTGCCATCATCTTTTTTATGAAATAACCGACATCGGGTGAAAGATCAGAGCGAAGGACGCAAGGTTCTGGCAAGGGCTGATTTATATGCTTGGTCATTATCACTGCAGCGGAAGTACCCTCAAAAGGCGGTCTTCCAATGACCATGTGAAAAAGTGTTGCACCAAGAGAATAAATGTCCGAACGTATATCAATTTCCTGTTTGCCCTTTGCCTGCTCAGGTGAAATATAAAACGGTGTACCGACCGCTGCACCGGATGCTGTCAATTGCGGATCTGCGTCAATTTGCTTTGCAAGTCCTAAATCACACAATTTTGCAATACCGTCCTTATCAACAAGAATATTTTCGGGTTTTACGTCGCGGTGTACAATCTTCTGCTTCCAAACAAGTTTCAAACCTTGAGTAATCTGCTTTACGATATTCATAGAAAACTTTTCATCAAGCAGACCTTTATCTTTAATCATCTGCATAACTGACTTGCCCTCAACAAACTCCATTGCAAAATAATACAAGCCGTTTGACATGCCGACATCATAAGCACTTACAATGTTCTGATGATTGAGCTTCGCAGCAGCTCTCGCTTCACGCAGAAAACGTTCCTTATATTCATCATCTTTAGCGAGTTTAGGTGGAAGAATTTTTAGAGCAACATCTCTGCCAATAGCTTTATGCCATGCACGGTAAACAACGCCCATTGCGCCTGAACCAATTTTTTCTTTTATCTCATAGCCGTCAATAATCTGATGTTCAATGGGTGAGGAACTAAGTTCAGCAAGAAGGCTTTTCTCAGCGGAAATTTCAAGATTATCAAGCTGAATTTTAGTCGCAAATCCGTTGTTAATAACTATGTCAAGCAGCGAATATCCTGCTTTCGCTTCGGTATCAAGTGCTTCGAACTCTCGTAAGCACAATTTAAGCTGATCAAGAGTCATCAATCCTTTCTTGACCGCAAGCTTTGCCAATAATTCGTAATTTGTATTTTCCATATTACACTCAATAATTACTAAACACTCATTTTTCATGTGAGTTTCAGTATTTCTTTGGCTTTTCAAAACTTTCATACTAAATTATACAATAAATACTGATGAAATTGCAAAGCTTCATGCTTCAAGATATGAAGAATGATTTAATTTTCTTGAATTGATATATTGGATTGTTCATTAATATCAACATCTTCGAATACTTCATAACAACCAAAGCAAAAAGGTAAAACATTGGCATTGATGTAACCACATTTTGGGCATCTTTTTTGTGTTTTTAGGTCAAAATTTGAGGGAATGAATAATTTTGATGAACTGGGATCATAAATTATTGACTCATAAGTTAACGTATCGCCAATGTTACCTTTTTCACTTTTTTCAAGCTGATTTACTACATTTTCATCAATAATCGCCATCTTTTTTTCTTCAATGAGAAAATGCGGTGCTTCATTGTTATTAAATTTTTCCTCGCATTGCATTTTCAATAAATCCGGTATTTCTTTAGTATCATAGGTATTTTCATCACATGTAGTTCTTGATAAATCATTCGTATTAGTCAATTCCGGTGCTTCATTACTTTCGTTTATATTCGAAAGTGGCTCAAAGCAATTGAAACAAATCTCAGCTGATATCGGATTGCGAAAACCGCAAAGCTTACATTTGACATACTTTTTGATTAATTCCGTGGGTTCTTCTTCGCTAATTGTTTTTTTGAAAACAGTTTTATTCCCAATGTCAGTTTTCACCTTGAGTGTGTACCTTATTAGGCGTTCGCTGCAACCATGACAGTAGTTTGCAGTGAGTGGATTCTCACTACCGCATATTTCACAGACTTTGTATCCGCTTTTACCCTCGGAATCTTGAATTTTGCTGACTTCAATGCTCGATGTCGATTCAAATTCGTAATCGCTGTCCTCCTCAACGAGTATTTGCATTCTAGCATGCTCGGGAAGCTCATTCCCAGGATGTTCGCGCAGCCAATGCTCACAAAGAATTTCATAAACTTTTTCTTCGCTTAAAATATTCTTGGAAATCAAAATTTCACCAAGCTGAAAAAGCCCTACACCATTCCGGTACAATTTACGCTGAAATTTCAGCGCAATCTCAACCTCTTCGTCTGTCAAGTATTGTTTGTCTTTGATTATTTCAGCGATTTTTTTGTCATCCCGTCGCATGCACGAATATTTGAATTCCTGCAAAAGTTTGTGCATTTGTTCGCGAGTGATGAGTTTTTTTTGCTGTAAAATATATGATAATGGTTCCCGATGACCTGTTTTCTGATATTGCTGATGTTGTATTAAAAAACATTCGTTAAGCTGGTCTTGAGTGAATATTCCTTTGTTTACACCGATTTTTCCATAAAACTGTTCTGCGGTTAATGCCATATTCAATTCCCGATATATTCCTTATAATATAACATACATCATGCAAATTTCATACTAAACAGGCGAAATATTCCCAAAATATTTATGGGACTCAACCTATTGTAGAGTATCATTAATTCTACTACATCTTTGGTGGGTCTGGCATCTTGCCTGACATTAATTAAGCATCAATATTAACAGGCAGGGATGCCTGTTCCACCATTCATTGAAACTTTCGTTACACTGCACTAATAAGATTTAGCGAATAAGACGCGCTTTTTCGATGGTTTGCCCGAAATCATGTCTTTGCCCGATTCATCCGCAATCTCAAAGGGAATACAGCGTATTGTCGCCTTCGTATCTTGCTTTATCTGTTCTTCGGTTTCAATGCTGCCGTCCCAATGCGCAAGCACGAATTTATTATTATTGATTGCTGCTTTGAATTCATCGTATGTTTCAACTTTTGCCGTGTTTTCAGCCCTGCGTTTTAATGCTTGTTCGAACATTTGCGTTTGTATGTTTTCAAGCTGTTCTGTAACTGTTTCCGCAACATTTGCAACATCGACGAAGAGTTTTTCACCGTCAATTCGACGTTTTAACACGCATTTTTTGTTCTCAAGGTCTCGCGGACCGATTTCAATGCGCATCGGCACACCACGTTGCTCCCAATGGAAGAATTTTTGTGATGGACGCTCGGAATCTCGGTCGTCAACCTTCACGCGCACGCCTGCATCACGCAGTTTAGCGAAAATTTCATCCGCGTACTGCAAAATCTCTGCTTTTTGCGCATCTTTTTTCCAGATTGGAACAATAACAACCTGTGTTTCTGCAATTTTGGGTGGCAGAACAAGTCCTTCGTCGTCCGCATGTGCCATGATGACCGCGCCGACAAGCCGCGTCGAAACGCCCCACGAAGTCTGATGCACATACTCAAGCTCGCCTTCTTTGTTCTGGAATTGTGTTCCGAACGCCTTTGCGAAGTTTTGACCGAGATTATGTGAAGTTCCCATCTGAAGTGCTTTTCCGTCCTGCATATAACCCTCAACCGCATATGTTGCAATGGCTCCGGGGAATTTCTCAGCGTCTGACTTGGATCCTTCATAAATTGGAATAGCCAGCACATCCTGCATGAAAGTTTTGTAAAGCTGGAGGATTTTTAGGGCTTCAACCTCTGCTTCTTCCGCTGTTGCGTGTGCGGTGTGTCCTTCCTGCCATAAAAACTCGGATGTGCGCAAAAATAATCGTGTGCGCATCTCCCAGCGTGAGACGTTCGCCCACTGATTTATCAGGATTGGCAAATCGCGCCAGGACTGCACCCACTTGGCATACATCGCGTTGATAATTGTTTCTGAAGTTGGACGAACGACAAGCGGTTCCTCAAGCTTTTTCGTATCGTCAACCTTGACTTCGACTGTTCCATCTGCTTTTTTGGTCGTGTACAAGCCATAATGTGTTACAACTGCGCATTCCATCGCGAAACCCTCAACATGCTGGGCTTCCTTGCCGAAAAACGAAATCGGGACGTAAAGCGGGAAATATGCGTTCACATGACCTGTATCCTTGAAGCGTCTGTCGAGGTCCTGCTGAATCCGCTCCCAGATGGAATATCCAGTCGGTCGTATAACCATGCAGCCGCGGACGTCGGAATAATCAGCCAACTCACCCGCTGCGATGACATCGGTGTACCACCTCGAATAATCCTCACTTCTGGGAGTAATATTTCGCGCCATGTGCTTCTCCTTTGTCCTTCCTTAGTCTTCGGTAGGACAGGCATCCTTGCCTGTCAATACTCTACCCTTGTCATTCCTGCTCAAAAATCTCATTCCCGCGGTGTCTCTGTCATTCCTGGGTTGTTCTTGTCATTCCCGTGAAAACGGGAATCCAGATTAATGTCACTGAGTCACAGAGGACACAGAGGAATTAACAATTATTTTTATTAAAAAGAACTTTTTTATGTGATGAATTAGTTTGGTTTCCA
>CAYZQB010000145.1:6957-8173 GCA_964480395.1 uncultured Planctomycetia bacterium | reverse complement strand
TATTTCTCGTGCTTTCTGCGCACCTTCGAACAGCACCTTGCTCAAATACTTCTTGTCGCGCTTGATTTCCACGTATCTTTCCCGAATCGGCGTAAGTTTTTCAACAATCAAATCACCAAGCTCCTGCTTAAGTTCTTTGTATCCTTTGTTTTCGAATCTACTCTCTATAAAGATTCTAATGAGTTTCAATTCATGTGATTTCAATCCAAATCTAACAAGTCTATTACTCACATTTGGATCAAGGTTTAATTTCTTAGCAAGTTCATTCATCTCATCTCGATTTATATTGTCCCCCGACCATACATCTTCAGCAAAAGCTGCATAAATGTTAAGCAAGTTGAACAAACCTTCACGCTTTTCGTCAAAGACGATACCTCGTTCTGAATCAGTAACAGCTCGCTTGATTTTGCGACGGATAACATCCGGTTCATCAAGCAGATAAATCGCATGGTTTGAAACCTCGTCGCTTTTGCTCATCTTTTTTGTTGGGTCGTCCAAACCCATGACGCGCGCAGCAGTTTCCGGGATGAAATAATCCGGCATCTTGAATGTTTCACCAAACAGATGATTGAACCTCTGCGTTATATCCCGCGTTATCTCGACATGCTGTTTTTGGTCCTCACCAACAGGCACCAAATCCGCATCATACAACAAAATATCCGCTGCCTGAAGCGCAGGATACGTAAACAATCCCGCGCTCGTGTTTTCCTTATGTTTGCCGGATTTCTCCTTGAACTGCGTCATACGGTTCAACCAACCCAACGGGGTGATGCAATTTAGCATCCAGGCAAGCTCAGCATGTTCATGCACGTCCGACTGCACAAAAAGCACAGATTTTTCGGGGTCAATTCCACATGCAATCAGAATCGCTGCCAAATCCAGCACATTTTTTTTGAGTTCTGCTGGGTCAAAGGGCGGAATCGTTATCGCATGCATATCCACAACGGAAAAAACACAATCGTATTCATCCTGCATCTGCACCCACTGCTTGACCGCACCGAGATAATTGCCGATATGAATCTGTCCTGTTGGTTGAATCCCCGAAAGTATTTTCTTTTTCATCTTTTTCCCGCTGTTTTCCATTATTTTCCTCAGTTGAAATTGAACTTCGCAGTGTAATTGATTAACACCGAAAAATCATCAGTTTTTCATATAAATCACAAAAAATGATTTCGGTTCAAAGCAATCCTCAGGAAAACCAAATTTACATAAAAAA
>CAYZQB010000145.1:0-6857 GCA_964480395.1 uncultured Planctomycetia bacterium | reverse complement strand
TATTGTGGTGCTGATTGAGTTGCTGCCCAAAGTTTGTTATAAGCTCCAACAACACTGAAGAACCAGATAAATCCACCAATAATAGGTAAGAAAATCCAAAATCCTAAATTCCCATTAATCGCTTTTGGTTGACCAATTTCAGCAAATGCGTCGCCAATATCTTTCGGCAGCATCCACAATAGAGGAATTGGAAACAGAATTAACAAAACAATGTAAACACCTAGTCCTAAGCCACGATTCTGCCTGAAAGTCTTTAACTCAACGAAGCTCATAATGTACCAATAGATACCGTAAATAGCACATGTTATTATCGAGAGAAGAAAAACAGCAATAGGACTTCTTGTTTTGCCGATTGGACCCATAATTTTCTCCATAAAAAGAATATAAAAAAATAAAAAACGTTATAATCTTGAGTACTGAATAAAATTTCAATGTAAATAAATATTTTAAGCAAAAAAAAAATTTCCGCAATGCAAAACTAACAATCGAGAAAAAATTAAGTGAATACAAAAAAAGAACATACGTCATATCGAAAAATAAACCGCGAAAAATTTCCGGTAACAACGTCAGAAGATTTGAAAATACGCGGTATTAAGCAGCTTGACGTAATAATCATTTCTGGTGATGCTTATGTCGATCATCCATCGTTTGGAACCGCTGTGATTGTGCGACTGCTTGAATCTTTGGGACTAAGCGTCGGGATTATCGCACAGCCAGATATTTCAGACGTGTCAGACATTTCAAGACTCGGTAACCCAAAGCTTTTCTTCGGTGTCTCTGCTGGTAACGTTGATTCCATGGTCGCCAATTATTCATCTGCAAAGGTAAAACGAAGCTGGGACGATTATTCTGCTGGGGGCATCGGCGGGAAACGCCCGAATCGTGCTGTTGTCGTGTATTGCAATCTGTTACGTCGGGCTTTTAGCAAAACACCCATCATTATCGGTGGAATTGAAGCAAGCTTGAGACGTTTTACGCACTATGATTATTGGCAGGACAAGCTCAGACGGTCGATTCTGTTGGATTCTAACGCAGATATGCTTCTTTTCGGCTCTGCTGAGAATGCTATTCGCGAAATCATCAAGGAAATCAAGTCTGGCAAGGAAATTAATGAACTGAAAAATATCCGTGGAACTGCTGTCGTCCTTAAAGAAGGAATGCACAAAGAATTGTACCAACCTGAGGAAATCCTTGAAACACCTACGCACGATGAACTAACCAAGGATAAAACTTTGTTTGCTCAAACCTTTTGGAAGATTTATCAGGAGCAAGACCCGATTCACGGGAAAGCAATCGTTCAGCCGATTGGCAACGGCGTTGAAGTGCTGCAGAATCCATTTGCAATGCCCATGACATCGAATCAGCTTGATGCAATCTACACTCTGAAATTCCAATATCGTCCGCATCCTGATTATGACAAGGATGGTGGTGTGCCTGCGTTTGATACGGTGAGATTCAGCATAAATTCGCATCGCGGGTGTGTTGGCGGCTGTGCTTTTTGCGCAATTTATGCTCATCAGGGCAGGCATATTCAGTCTCGCAGCACGGAAAGCTTGGTCAAGGAAGCTGCAAAAATCTCGAAAGACCCGATGTTTAGAGGTCATATCACGGATATCGGTGGACCAACCGCGAATATGTATCTTCTTTCGTGCTCGAAAATGAGCAAAAGTGGCGGTTGTAGAGATAAAAAATGTCTGTTCCCCGAAGTCTGTACATCGCTTAAACAGAATATTGACGGAATTTTAGATGCATATAAGAAAGTTGAACAGGTTGCCCTTGTGAAAAATGTTACTGTGCAAACGGGCATCAGGCATGACCTTGTTCTTGCGGATAAAAGCGGAAAATATCTTGAAACACTTGCGACAAAACACATGAGCGGTCAGCTGCGACTTGCGCCGGAGCACAGCGAGGAAAAAGTTCTCAAATTCATGCGTAAACCGTCATATTTCGTGTACAAAAAATTCAAACACTTGTTTAAACGCTTTCATAATGTGCAGAATCGAAAGCAATACAGCTTGGAATATTATATCAGCTCGCATCCTGGATGCACACTGGCGGATTCGCTTGAACTTGCACTGAAATTGCATAAAGATGGATTTATTCCTGACCAGGTTCAGGATTTTCTTCCTTCACCTTTCACAATCGCTACATGCATGTATTATACGGGCTTAGACCCGGAAACACTCGAAGAAATCCATGTGCCGAAAGGTCGCGAGAAATCACTTCAGCGCGCTCTCATCCATTTCCACAAGCCGGAAAACAAGGTCAAAGTCCTTGAAGCATTGAAAATTCTCGGAAAATCTCATTTATCCAGAATTTTGTTCAAACCTGAGATAAAAATCATAAAAAAAAAGAACAATAATTAAACTAAATCAATAGATAATACTTAATTATTTTAAGTGGATGTAAATGGTATTGTCATATAATTAGTTTATATATCGTGCAAAATCATCTTTTTTGAGAGGGAATTATGAGAAGATTTTTTATTTTTAGTTTGGGTATTGCGTTATTTGTTCTTTTATCCTGTTCTGGGGATGCTGGTCCAAAAGTTAACGTTTCTGTCGGTGAATGGGATTTCGGAGTCGTTTACGTTAATTATTCGCTAACAAACGATTTCATTCTGGAAAACAAGACAAACGAAGAAGTCGAGATTCTCATTGTTACGATTTTCGGATCAAACGAATTCATTGTTACCGCAGGAGGAGTCGGAACTAAAATTGCCCCAAAAGACATTTCCGTCCTTACAGTAATGTTTGAACCAGTAAACAAGGGATATGAGGAAGCGACGCTGACGATTATTCATTCTGCAAGCACCAAAGAAATTGTTATTGACCTCGAAGCGACAGGGGAAACTAAACCAGAATTCAGCATTAATCCACCTTCACAAGACTTCGGTGCATTAAGTAAAACTCTATCTGCTTCAAAGGATTTTACAGTAACTAACGTCGGTACAGCGGTTCTTATGCTGAGTGATATTGACATTACGGGATCCGATGCATCTGAATTCACAATTACACAAGGTGGTTCAACACCGATTAACATTGACCCAAGTGATACACATGTTATCAGTATTCGGTGGGATTCTGTTGACCCAGTTGGTATGAAAGCTGCAGAATTGGAAATCATTCACAATGCTGAGGGTTCACCTTGTATTGTTACACTATCCGCTGAAACGCTTGCCTTCCCACCACTGGTGATTACAAGTACAACTATGCCCAATGCTACAAACTGGACTCAATACAATGAAACAGTGCAAATTACTGGAGGTTTGGGACCTTACACATATTCGATTATTCTGGGTGATTTACCCGAAGGTTTAACTCTTAACGCTTCAAATGGAGAAATTTCTGGTAAACCTCACTATTTAGGCACTGAAAATTTTACCGTTGAAGTTGCTGATACAATGAGCCAGGTTTCGCAGGCATTGTCAATTGAGGTAATTAGCAAAAACACATGGGACAATGTAACCCCATCGGGATTTTCTCTCGGTGGTAACGGGATGTGCATTGCACCATACAATCATAAACTTTACTTTTGCGGTGGCAGTTCCACAAGAATCAACATCTATGACCCAAATGCTGGAACTTGGCAAACTGCATCAACCAGCTTGTCAACAACTCATCGACTTGGAAATGCTTGTGTTTACGACAAATATATTTACATAATAGCGGGTTCTGGTACTACAACCGTTGAAAGGTATGACCCAACAGCAAACACTATTGCAATCGATACTCCAGCACCATCGACTATCTATGATTTTGCAGTTGGTGTACATAATAACGAGATTTACTGTATTTCATCTGCCAGTATTTACACAGGAGTCTGGAAATTTACACCCGGTTCTGGTGGAAGTAATGGAACCTGGGCAACACTTCCAAATACTTCAACAAGCTGTTTTGGTGCTGGTCTTACTGATTATAATGGTGTTATTACCGTATTCGGCGGTTATAGTGGTGGAGAATTGAACTCCGTTCGCTCTTACAATCCTACAAATGGTGCTGAAGCTCATCTTGGATCACTGGCAACCTCATCAGGCAGATTCCCCTGGGGAAGAGTTGGCGATTATTTGTATATTGCAAGTGGTAGCTCGAATAATTTCCAGAAGTATAATCTTTCGACGAACACGGGCACAATGCTTGCATCATGTCCAACCCGCGGAACATATTATGCTTCACAATATACCGAATGTGATGGCAGGATATTTGTAACGGACTTTGGTAGTACATTGTACGCATACACACCATAGTAATATATGTATTTATTAACAAAGGGGAGTGCGAGCGCTCCCCTTTTGTTTTAATTCCTGTTTTATCATGCAGTTTGTGTTTTACGAAGTTTCGGATATTTCCGAATCAGGAGTTCTTTTTTCTTTGTAAAATTTAAGGTTATAACCCGCATAAAACATCATGTTAATTGAGCTTGTGCTTGATGTAAACGGAAATACAAGCTGCATATAAGGTCCGAGCCGTGAATTGATTTTGGCATAAAAGGAAAATAGTGGGTCGTATGCTGTTCGGAATGTTATTCCACCATGAGCACCGAAAGCACGTCTGAATATTTCGAACGCTCTATAATATTCAACTGAACCGTTAATTGCAAAAGCACTGTCCTGTTCAAGAGGATATGCTTCTGGCTCGTCTTCGATGCCAACAAAAAACATAAACCCGAGTGTGCCGTTAACCACTGATTCTTTATCTAACTGATACGCAACAATCGCTGATACCATAGGCGTGAGAAGGAAAATCGGCGGGTTCATATGCCCGACCCATATTCCAAGATTCGCTTCATGCTCGCGACTGCCGAAGCCGAAACCAAGCAGGAAAGTTCCTCCAAACATCAGACCTTTGCTCTGATTCGGCTCGAGTTCTTTGATGATGTATTTTCCGCCTAGCCATCCTGATACAGAAGATGAATCAGTATCCCATGGGTTTTTGTTTCCCAGCTTGAATCCGAAATCTACAAAAACTGATGCCGGCATATTCATTTTCTCAGCTAGATCATATTCTGTACCTGCATTTATAACCGTATGTGAACCGTTGCCATCTGTGATTTGACCTTTCCAGTCAGTTCTGGAAAGACTTAAGCCGAAATGTGCATGTGAAATTCTTTTAATTGTCCAAAATGTTGACCCAGACCAGAGATAATCAAAGTCATCAGGAGAAATCGGATATCCAGTCGAAGTAGTTGGACCATCAAGTTCAGTTGGTTCTTCAATGGGTTTTTTAGGAGCATCCCTTTCATTTAACTTTCTTATCCGATCTTCTTCTCTTGCTCGCTTGGCTTCTTCTAAGCTCATTCCAGCGAATTTATTTTCACCTTCTGATTCAAGTTTATCCTTTTTCTCTTTCAGCAGCTTTTTTACATCATCGACATAAGAACCCTTTGGATATTTCTTTAGATATGATTCGCAGTCCTCAACTGTGCCTTGCTTTGCTTTGTTGTATGCTTCTCTTTCCAATGCCCTTTCATCTTCCCATCCTTCGTCGTCGTCATCATCCCATCCGTTGTCTAAATTCGATTGAGCATAAACAACACCTGAAGTTATGCTGAAACCGAGTAAAAAAAGAATTATTAATGTTAAAAAACCGAGTTTACACATGCTAACTACCCCCCTAACATTTTTTTTACTTCTAATATGATTATAGAAATAAGCTATGAAATAATTCCAATCAGTCAAATTGTTTCCGATATATTTTACTACAATTCAATCGAATAACAAAATTTTTCCTCAACAAAGCACTAAAACAAAGAATTTACATATATTTTATCTTTATTTTTCTGGAAATTCCTTTGAAGTATTTTACCTTCTGATAACCAAGTACTAATGCACCCGCAATCTTTAAAGCTCTATTATTATTAAGAAGTTCAATAATTCTGGACGAATATTCATCAACAATCATTATGAAACCGAGCCAACAACTGCCCAGCCCGCAATAATGTGCACCGAGAGATACTTGATGCAACGCGAGTTGAGCGGATATGTCCGTCTGTATCTGTGATTTATCAGAGCAGGCAACGATGAGTACTGGTGCGTTGTGTAAAAGCTTTAAGCTGCCATCGTTGATTTTACCCGTGATAAATCTGAGTTCAGGGAGCATTTTACGCCAGGTGCTGACCTTTGCTTCACCGAATTTTGCTATCATCTGTTGTTTTATATCGTTGTCGCGCAATGCTTTCATGAGGTCAGCAATGCCTTTAACAAGTGTTTCTTCAATTTGCTTGAGAAGGTTCTGATTTTGGATAACAGTCAACTCGAACCCGTCAGAATTGTGCGCTCTTGGTGCTGAATCACCCCATCTAAGCACTTTTTCCAAAATTTCTGAAGGAATTTCACGATTTTCGAAGTTTCTGATTGATCGGCGACTTTGCAGCCATTTTTCGATATTTTCACCATTAATATTGGAATTGTCAATTGAGGTGAATTCAGTCAGTTCAGCGATTTCAGCAATATTGATTGCGTCAGCTGGGCAAGATGCAATGCAATGTCCGCACAAAATGCACCGATTAGCACCTGTTGGCTGAATTCCTGTGTCATTTTCCTCATATACGAACGAAGGACAGACTTTTAGGCAGTTACCGCAGGATGTGCAATTATCGGAAATTTTTATGTTAGCCATTTTATCACTTTCAATGCAAAAGCTTTTTAATGATATTTTCTGTGAATTCGTTGATAATTTGTGATAAATCAGCACCAAGAGGACTATATGCGTTGTCAGGCATGTGAATTACAAAGGATTTGCCGTCATTATGCATCTTTTTGCCAGTGTTATCAACAGATACAAGCTCAACTCGAATGTATATTTCATGCGCTGAAAACAGATTTTTCATCGATAATCCAGTAATAACACAGAAATATG
>CAYZQB010000144.1:0-8280 GCA_964480395.1 uncultured Planctomycetia bacterium | reverse complement strand
AAAGCAGGCTTGCCTGTGCAGACTTTCTGCTTTAAGTTTACATCACTGTCAATAGCGCATGTAAACATGCTTTCTTTTTAACTCTTGAGTCCTATTGACAATACTGTTAGGAAAAAGTACGCTTGCATACGCATTACTTTCTTGTATCACGTATAAATAATCAACTATGAGAAGTTTCAATCGTATAATTTAGTAATTTCAGGAATATTTTCATGGCAACCAAGCACAAGCAAAAAGCAGATTTAACAAAGTACCTGAACCCGAAAGTTCTGAATAAAATTTCAAAACTCGAATTGAAAGCAAGATACGTTGTTGAGGGCTTTCTAGCAGGTCTTCATAAATCACCTTATCATGGATTCTCTGTAGAATTCGCGGAACACAGGGAATACGTTCCCGGTGATGACATTAAACACCTCGATTGGAAAGTTTACGCGAAATCTGACAGATATTACATTAAGCAATATGAGGAAGAAACAAATTTCAAGGCATACATCCTTCTTGATACTTCCGAATCAATGACATACGGCTCAGACAGCGAAAATCCGAGTAAACTCGAATACGGCAAATACATTGCTGCTTCACTGGCATATTTGATTCAGGCACAGCAGGATGCAGTGGGTTTGTATCCTTTCCACAAAGAAATTTACAAAAGTATCAGTCCGGGAACACATCATTCAAAACTCATTGACATGATTTCTGTTCTTGAGAATCCTGTAATCGGTCCTGATACGAAGGTTGGTCCGGTAATTCAGCAGCTTGCAGCAAATACGGGCACCAGAGGAATAGTTATAATAATTTCGGATTTATTCAATCCTCCCGAAAATTTCAAACAGGGAATCGCACAATTGCAGGCGAAAAAGCACGAAGTTATTGTATTTCATCTACTCGACCGGTATGAATTGACATTTCCGTTTGACCGGATGACACGTTTTGAAGGTCTGGAACAATATCCTGAGCTGCTTCTCGATCCGCGACCCCTGCGCAAGGCGTATCTGGAGGAAATGGACAAATTTACAACGGATATTCGCAGAATCTGCCTGAAAACAAAAGCAGATTACGTTCTGCTGGATACAGATACAATGCTTGATGTCGCATTGTCGGCGTATCTTGCAACAAGGTCAAGCTCTCGCAGGTAAACCTGCTTTTACTCACTGCATTGACAATAGGACTCGAAAGTTATTTGACCTATTGACGATGTTGTAAACTTAAAGCAGAAAGTCTGCATCAGCACAAAAGAGGTTCAAAAAATGGAATTCGGAGCATTTAGCATACTTCTTTGGGGTGGAATCGCAGCGATTTTGATACCGATTCTTATCCATTTATTCAATAGAACACGCTATTTTGTTACAAAATGGGCAGCAATGGAGTTTCTGCTCGCAGCAATGAAAAAAACCAAGCGACGTGTAAGAATCGAGAACCTGATTCTTCTGCTTATGCGCATTATTGCGTTATTCTTCGTTGCATTTATGATTGCTCGACCTTCTGTCAAAGGTGAAATACCGCTTCCGAAAACAACCCATCTCGTGATTGTTCTCGATAATTCGTATTCGATGAGTGTTAAATCGAATGTGCAAGCTGATTACAATCCAGCATCAACCAGCACTGCATTGCCAAAAGATATGAAAATCATTGGTGAGCGCAGTGCTTTTGAATTTGCAAAAGAAAAAGTAAGCGAATATATTTCTGCTGAAAAACTTGGAGATACTGACGCAATTTCGCTAATAAAAACATCTGATACTTATGAGGATTATTTCAAGAAATCTACAATCGAAATGCTTGAAGCTAGTGAAAAAGTTGAAAATACAACTACTACAGAATATGCTGACAAAAGCAAAATAACACCTGAAAATGCACCTAATATTAAGGATATTGACACAGATGTTCTATACACAACCGACAAAAGCGCAATCGAACGCACATTGAAGGACACTGGAATTATTCCGAAAGATCCAAGCTGGATTCAGACTCTTGAACTTGTCAAACTCGCCCTAAATGCTTCTGGCGACAGATTCGAAATTAAGACCGTCGTAATTATTACCGATTGCCAGAAGCGGAATTTCGAGTTTTCTACACCAGCACAAACCGAACAATTTAAAACTCTTGTCAGTGAATTGAACGAAAATACCGCTGGTAACATTCAAATTGTTGACGTTGGCAACGACATGGTCAGCAATTGCGCAATAACTGAAGCCCGACTTGTCGACAATACTATCGGCGTCGGCGTGCCAATAAAACTCATCATAAAAGTGAAAAATTTATCCATTCCTCGAAACGAATCGCAAAATAAGGACGTCAAGATTACTTATTCAGTTGACGGTGGACGTGAAAATCACCTTGAGGAATATAAAAACCTGAATTCAGGCGAAGAAATGAGTTTCATTATTACTGAAGATTTGCAGCAGTTTGAGAAACCCGGCATTCATGCGATACAACTTTCGATTCAAAACGATGATATGACTATCGACAACCGATATTATCTCATTGTTGACGTTATTCCCGCAATAAATATGCTTGTTGTTAACGGTGATCCGCAGCCAAAACGACCGCAACTTTCTGAAACCTTCGCTTTTGAATTGGCATTACCCGGTGTTTCAAAAGAAATTGAAAAAATCCGCAAATCTGTTACAGATTTAAAGACTTTCATCGAAGCAAAAGTTATATCTGTGGACGAAATCACTGGCATTGACTTCTTTGAATTCGACTTGATTGTTTTCGCCAATGTGAATGAATTCAAAGGTTATATTCCAGCGATTGAGCGATACATCGTAGCGGGAAATCCTGTTATTTTCACACTTGGAGACAAAATCAACCGACAGTTTTATAACAAAGAATTATATAACGAAGGTAAAGGTATTTTCCCGGGTGAATTGGTTGAAATCGTCGGAACCTTTGAAACACTTAATCCGTTTAAGATGATTATCGACGACCCGACCGATAGGTCAATCAAGAGTATGTACGATGAAGATAATCAGAAAACACAACCTACAAAGCATCTTCAAAATCCTAGTTATTATATTTATTATAAACTCAAAGCTCAGGAATCATCAGAAGTTAAGACAATTATCTCCTTAAGTGACAAGCCAAAGAATGAGAACGAAGAATATCCTCCTTTACTCATCGAGAAAAATTTTGGTAATGGCATTGTTACAGTTTTTACCTCGTCGCTTGATGCAAATTGGAACTCAATGCCCGGATACGCTACGTATATTGCATTTTGGATGAAGCTTGTCTATAAGCTAACCGACATTCCCAACAGGTTTAAATCTATAAAAATCGGTGAGCAGTATCGCAGGCAGATTTCACCGAAGGAATATGCACAAAATAATCTGATTTTTCCGCCTGAACGTGATGTAAAACAACTCGACAACGGCATACAGATAGATGTCCAAAACCTCAAAAGTGCAGGTCGGGAAGGTGCTTTCAGAGGTGAAATTGTGTTCCGCCAAACTACAGTGCCTGGAATTTATACACTCATGATGGTGAAAAATAGAAACACATTAAAATCACTTGTTCAAAGAGTTCTTGCATCGAGCCCTGATGTATCACCACCTGTGCGTTTCAATCTTGTTGATATTCTGACAGATAAAATTATTGAAGCACGTGACAATCGTGAACAATCTATTGATGATGTGCTGAAAGAAAGTGTCAGAAAAAATGAAATCAGCGAAGAAAGTTCGAAACAATTGAAGATGCAACTTCTTGTTACGATTGAAGAATTTATGTCCGAGAAGGAAGTCAAGCAAACCAAAGACCTGTTTGCTGTGAACCTTGCCACAGATGAGAGCGACATTCTGAAACTTGCGCAGAATTCGACAATGATGCAATCGGAACTTGATAAATTATTCGGCAAAGAAAATGCGCCAAAATACATTTCATCCGTTCGAAATGAAGGTGAAGAAAGTGATTCAGATGTGATTGTGCCAAAGAAATCAAAGATTTGGCGTTTTGTAGCATATGCACTGTTTATTCTGCTTGGCTTGGAAATGATTTTTGCACTTGTTTTCACCAACCGCCAACGATAGAGCACTGTTACAATAGTTTCAGTGAATGGTGGAACAGGCATCCCTGCCTGTTTATTTTATTGATGTTGAATGTCAGACAAGATGCCTGACCTACCAAAAATATCGCAAAATTAATGCAACAGTGCACTAGATTTTACAGAGAAAGTTAGATACTGGATTCCCTATCAAGTTGGTAATAACAATTCTTTAAACCCTGTTATGCCATTGCTTCGAGTCGTGCGATGCGGTCTTTAATCGGTGGATGCGTTGAGAATGCTGATTTTGCCCGTTTTTCGAACTTCTTAATCGGGTGAACAATATACAAAGGTGCTGTTGCGCGATTGGCAGCTTCTAAAACTTCTTTGTCGCTGGACATTTTCGTCAGTGCGTTGATTATTCCACGATTGTCACGATTCAACTCAACAGCGGTTGCATCAGCAAGGTACTCTCGTTCACGCGATACCGAGAAAAAGATAATACGTGCAAGAAACGGTGCAATAATCGCGAGAATTATGCCGATTGCGAGAAAAATCAGCTGTCCACCATTTTTATTTGAGCTTGAACTTCTACGAGAACCCCTTAAACTGCTCCTAAAAATATGACGCAGAAAAAAATCGCAAAGCATCACAAGTACACCGATAAGATTTATAAGAAGTACGGTAAACATTACGTCACGGTTGCGAATATGTCCCATTTCATGTCCGATAACTCCCTGCAATTCGTCGCGGGTAAGCATATCAAGCAAACCGCTTGTTACAGCAACTGCGGATACTTCGGGATTGCGACCGCACGCAAAAGCATTCATCGCAGTATCAGGAATCAGATAAACTTTCGGCATAGGGAGTCCTGCTGCGACCGACATCTCCTCAACAACATTGAAAAGCACTTTTTCATTGTCTGATTGCGGGGTCGTGATTCTTTTAGCTCGTGAAACCGCCAGCGTCATTGAACCACCAGCGAACCAGCCGACAATAACCCAGATAATCGAAATAACACCGAAAATTACAACACCTATGATTCCACCAATAATAAGTGCTTCGTCCTCTGCCTCTGAAACGTTCTGAACAGAAGATGTATCAACAGGTGGTGTAAATAACGCTCCACCGAACACAAAGCCGACAATAAGGAAAAGTATGATAAATGCAGCAATCAACGTGATTGTTTTACGTTTATTCTTTTTTTGTGCTTCCCTAAAATTTACCTTCAGGAAATCAACAGATTCATTCATAAAAACCTCACAAATCCTTAAATTTCAAAGTTTAAACATACATTATGAATTAAAATCAACTTTTGGAGCAATTTTTTCGGTTTCTACGGTTTCAAAAAAAGATGCTGCTCTAAACCCCAACATTCCAGCAAAAACATTGTTCGGGAACAATTCCCGCTTTGTGTTATAAATTCGTACCTCATCATTATAATGCTGGCGTGAGAAAGCCACAAGATTCTCGGTATGACTGAGTTCTTCCTGCAGTTTAAGAAAATTTGTATTCGCCTTCAAGTCAGGATATCGTTCAAACGTGATATTCATCTGTTTCAGCATGCTTGTGAGTATATTTTCTGCATTTGTCAGCAGTTTCATGTTTCCCGGTTCAGCACCGGGCATTCCCGCAGCGTCAGTTGGGACACCACCCGAAGTTTTTGACAGACTTTCAAGCGCACTTACCGCCTGATTTCTTGCTTTGATAACGTTTTCAAGCGTTTCCTTCTCATGTTTTGCATATCCCTTGACAGTTTCAACAAGGTTGGGTATTAGATCATACCGACGCTTGAGCTGAACATCAATCTGTGCCCACGACTCTTTCACTCTGTTTCGAAGTCTTACAAGAGCATTGAAAATGCTGATCGGAAAACCAATTATTATGAGAACTGCAACAATAATCACAATCACAATTAAAAGATTCTCGCTGCCATTTCCTGCAGATTCCGCAGCATTATTAACTTCCCCAAGTAATGAATGCAAATTCATAATCACCTCCGCATTTTCGATTTAATAATATTTAATATTTAAACTTCTAACGGATTATTATCAACACATTATATGAAAATCATTTGCGATAAAGGATTATACTCTGTGTGTGATTTGAGGTTTTAAGAAATTAATTCAATTCTGCAATAACTTTTTCAAGCTCAGCTTTTAATTTGTCAATTTCCTGTGAAACATCTACGTCCTTGTTATTATTGACGATTCTGACAATTTCGTTTGTAATATCAACGATTCTATCCTCATCGTAGTATAGTATCTCGCGTGCCTGATCAAGCTGAAGCTGCATCGCATCATCCATATTCTCAAGGTCTTTTTCACCCGGATTGATAACTTTGTAAACGATGTCGTATCTGCCACCAGCATGATTCTTGATTGCTTTTAGAACTTTTTCAAGGAATCTACTCGAAAATTTCACAAGTTCTTTTTTCTTGCTGAAATTGATTGAATCTTTGAGTGTTTCCAGTTCTGCCAGAAGCTTCAAATACTTTTCCTGAGCTTCGATGTAAACTTGCGATCCTTCATAATCTTCATCTTTCTGTGCTGTTTGAAGATTTTGCTCTGCACCTGTGATTTTTTTCTGGAGATTTTCCTGTGTTTTCTCATATAAAGTGTTGAAGAGTTTGAGTAGGTCCTGGAATGCATTAACATCCTCAGCACGTTTCATCATTGTCGAGAAATTTACAACAGCAATTTTAAAAGTCGTGGGTGTTGCTTTGCTGTCCTGTGCTGTTATACCTTTAGTGAAATCGAAACCTGCAAACACAATTAATGCAACGACAACGAGTATTAAAACGTTGACAACGAGTAGTTTTTTCATCTTAGCTCCTTGATATATTTGGTTCATATTTAATTAAAATGATAAAAAGTCGAATTTTATATTCATTGCGCAATAATGATATAAAAAATTGCAGAAATATACAGGTATTTACGAGGAAAATCTTCAATATCGCGAAAACCGTAACATTCCCAACTCTGCATATGCTGTTAGTCTTGACCATCACGAGTATCTGGTGAAATATCTGACACATCCTCAACATTTTCTAACTCGACGTTCCAGACTTCTTCTATCCCGTAATTTACACTGCCATTGATGCGTAAAACATCTGAAGGTTCCGAAAAAAGACTTTCTTTGGCAACAATGAAATTTTCATCCATAACCGGTCGGGCGAGTTCATTGGATTTTATGAAATCCTCGTCAACCATTTCCAGCGCGAATCCTAAGAGATAATCATCTAATTGTGCTTTTCTTGATGAAAACATCAAAACCCAAAAAGTGTCTTCAATCAGAACAACCATGATTAATACAAAAATGAGCAAAGTATGGATAAAAGCTATTTCATCGTTGAATGAATTGCGCAATGCAGATGAATCATATAAATATATTAGTCCAACAATTGAGCCGGCAGCAAATCCTGATAAAATGATTGAAGGAACTATAAAGATTTTGAATGCTTGGAATGTTACGAGAATAAGCTTGGATTTGAATCGATATGCAGCATTAGCAATCATGCCTATCCGAAGGAAATTCAAGCAAATACTAGCAATAAATATGCTGATAACAATTGTGATTTCCACATCGTATTTGCCGACTCCAAACTGACTAAGATTTTCACTCAAATATGATATTAATATGATAATTGCTATGCATAAAACTGTGAATACTAAGAAAATTTTCATCAAACCTTTGACATATTCATATGTTGTGGGTGTAAGTCGAAAAATCGGTGGGAAAGCATAATTGTCATACATAAATTTATTGCGTGGGACTCCGAGGTGGTGAGTTTCCCAGAGGATTAGGCGAATATTGAACTGTGCGAAGAAAAACATTGATGCTGCTAGAAATATTAGTCCAACACCTGATATCGACAATACTATCAATAGTATAAATATAACTATTCTCAATACTAATTTTAAAAAACCTTCTTCTAAACCTTCGCTAAATGCACGAACAAAATATTCAAGTAGAAAGAAAAAAGTCAGAAATATTGCGGAAAATAACGATGTAATCGTTATAATTATGCACCAAATCGGATGAAATATGCAATATTTGATAGCTTGAAACAATATGCTAAATGATGATGCATCCGAGTAACCAAGCGCGCTAAAGGATGTTTCACGTCTTAATTTCGGTATCGGCACGAATATGCCATCGCTGATATCGAGTTCAGCAACATCATCAAACTCATTATCCAAGTTTTGTACTGAATCCTGTGAATTCTTGGCATCTTTATCCCATATTGGATTCAGATTTTCCTCATTTTCCATCATGTTTGTCTGTAAAAAGAAATAAACTTC
>CAYZQB010000143.1:0-8336 GCA_964480395.1 uncultured Planctomycetia bacterium | reverse complement strand
CATCTTCTGTTCAAGCTCAATTTTAGTTTGTTCAAACTCGTCAACCTCATTCTGCACTCCGGAAGCATCGTTTAAAAGCTGCGACCTTAGCCCTTTAATCTCAAGAATCCGCTTTTCTGCCTGCTCAGACTGTTTCTCGAATTCGCTTATTCTCTGTTTATTAAAGTTTATTTGTTGAAAATTTGATTCATATTTTTTTTCAGATTCAAAAACCTTTTGTTGAAGAGATGCAAACTCCGCATGAATTTCATTCCGCACTACTTCAAGTTTTCCAAGGTTTACACGTTTCTCATACAAACCTGTGCTAAAATCCTGAACTTCAGTGCTGTATTTCGCAGTTGAATCGAGTAAATTCTCGCGCATATCGGTAAGTTCGCGGAATTTATACAAAGCACGCTCAATTTTACGTTTCGTAAGGATTTTCGAATGTTCTTTGTATTTATGCGCTTTTGCCGCCTGTCCCTTCACTTTCTTGACCTGCCCTTTAACTTCTTCAATGACATCGCGCAAACGTGCCAGATTTTGCTCAACTCTTTCAAGACGGTTTAGTGCCTCGTTTCTGCGAGTTTTGAACTTGGAAATTCCCGCAGCTTCTTCGAAAATCTTACGCCTTTCCTGCGAAGTCGTCAGCACAAGAGAATCCACTTTGCCCTGTTCCATTATGAAATATGAAGAAACACCGATTCCCGTGTCCTGAAACAATGTTCTTATATCTTTAAGTCGTGCCGGTGAGTTGTTAATAAAATACTCCGATTTACCGTCAGAATGCAGTTTGCGTGAAATTTGAACTTCATCGTATTCGGTTTTAATCGTATGGTCGGAATTATCGAAAGTCAGCGAAACCTGAGTAAATTTTGCAGCTTTGCCGGAAATACCTCCCGAATAAATAACGTCGCTCATTTCCTTGCCGCGCAGTGCTTTTGCTGACTGAACACCAAGAACCCAGCGTATTGAGTCAACAATGTTGGATTTGCCACAGCCGTTGGGTCCGACGATTCCAACTATCTGGTGGTTAAATTCGAATACTGTTTTATTCGCAAAGGATTTGAAACCCTCAAGTTCAAGTCTTTTAATCTTCATGAGAAACCTTGGAAAAATCAGGTTAATGTTTAATGAATTCCGCATTATTAGATACTAGCGGAACTTGTATTTTATCGACGATTCGTGAAAAATCTTGATTATTAGTGCAAAACATGCGAAAATTACATATGAAAGATTTCTGATACTATTTGAAAACTAAACTAACTTTACCCCTGCTGAGTTCGTGCTTATTTGCCATATATGAGCAGCGAACCTAATTGATACAAAGGGAGCTTAAGAGAAATGTGCTGAGGAAATGCCTCCATGAGGGGACTTCCAAAATGTACACTCCGGCACCCACTTACAAAAGTGGGTTCCCAGGCTTTTGAGCAGATACACGGCTTGTGCGGGGAATTTTTAAAAAATATAACATACAAAACGAAAAAATCCGTCAGCACTGTACCGACGGATTTTGTTATTCACACTTTGCAGTAATTATTTACTTGGTTGTGTCTGAGGTTTCTCCTCTTTCTTGGGTTCAGGTTTCTTCTCCTCATTAGGTTGAGTCTGGGCAACCGCTTTCTTAGGATAAAGCTGATTCCATAAAACCTCAACTGCCTTCTTGAGCTGAGGATCATTGTCATTTAACCTGTCCTCAAGCGAGAGTTTTACGATTATGTCAGGTATTGCACCAACACCTTCGAGTTTTTTGCCCCTGAGATCGTACCAACCCCAGCCAGGGACTCTTAACTGAGAATCATCACCAAGAATAACTTCTCTAGTGCCGATAACATCGCCAGGAGTCTGTACACCAACCACAAGACCACGTTTAACCTGCTGGAATGCTGCAGGGAACAATTCCGCATCAGAATACGACCGTTCATTGCAGAGTACTATAACCGGTTTATCCCAGAAAATTTGCGGTCTCAAGAATTTGCGCATTCTGTTCGATTCAAAACCGTAGGGTTTACGTAGAAGCACATCAAGAATTTCTTCGTGAATTCTACCGCCGCCGTTGTTTCTACAATCAATAATAAGTGCATTTTGCTTATAAGCATTCGCCATAATAACTGTTTGATAGAATTTTTGAAGGTTCTCCTGATCCATATTCGTCAGATGAACATAGGCTATCTTGTTTTTCCCGTCAGTACTAACCAACATCTGACGCTTTTTCAGCCAATTCATGTAATTTAGTTGATAAAGCTCCATATAACCAATTGGAGTGATTCCAACATACCTTGCATGATCGACTTCTGTGCCGGGAGTAACAAGAATTTGTATCTGTTTTCCTGTTGTATCGTCGAGCATAGCATAGAAGTTGGATTTTGAATTCAATCTTTGGTTACCCACTGAGAAAATGTGGTCCCCCGCACGAAGCCAGACTTTATCTGCAGGACCGTTTGTAACAACTTTGCTGATTCTAAACGCATAACCACGTGCAGTCTGAACGAGTTCACCGTCGATACCGAGATAGCCATTGTTTGACAGAGGACGTGAGAATTCAGTATAACCGTAATGCCCCATGTGCGATGCACCAAGTTCGCCAACCATACGGTTGACAAGATTGTAAAGTTCCTCTTTAGTTTCAGCTTCTGCGATAAGATTATAGTATCTAGTACGAATAGCATTCCAGTCTGTGCCATGCATATTAACGTCGTAAAAACCCTCTTTCAAGGTTTGCCATGCCTGTTCAAAGACAGCAAGATTTTCTTTCTTAATTGATGATGTGATTTCAGCAATCATAGGAATCGGTTTTCCAATATTAATTTCCTTTGGTGCTTTTATCCGGTATAGGTCTTTTCGAAGTGATCGGGTTCCCAATGAATTTTCAACAATTTGAGTTCGTTGGTAAATAATTTCACTGCCATCGGGTGTAAAAAAAGGACCTGATCCTGCTGGTACCACTTGTACTGCGATGCTTCCGTTAAGCCGCATCATTATTATACTTGGTTCTATAGTTTCCTGATTACCCGATTCAAAGACAACGAATTCTCCATCGGGTGAAACACGTGGAAGTTGATCAAAGTTCGGTGAATTGTACAAAGCTCTCTGGTTGTCTCCGTTAACGTCCATAATATAAATACCCTGGAACCCGGTTCTGCCTGAATCAAACACAATTTGCTTGCCATCAGGTGTAAATGACGGGTCATCGTCTGGACCAAGAGCATCGGTGAGTTGAGCTACTTTGTAAGGAGCTGTTGTTGTTGTAAGATAGATATTCTTATCTCGACCTCGCTCACTGCAGAAAACGATGTATTTTCCATCCGGAGACCAGCTATGGAAAAAATCGCCTGCTGGATCATTCGTGAGTCTTGTAGATTGCATTGAACGAATATCAAGAATGAAAATATCATCATTGCCGTATTGATTTGAAAAATATGCAAGTTTTGAGCCGTCAGGCGAGAAGCGGGGCCACGATTCTATGTGAGGTGTATCCGTGATTTGTTGCGCTGCACCCCCCTGTGCCGACATGAACCAAATATCTCCTTTGAAAATAAATGCTATGACTTTTCCGTTTTTGGAAATATCCGGACTTTCTGCACCATCTGTGTACGTCCTTTTAATTGTGTCGTTGCCAAGTGAATCAGATTGCACAACAACAGGCATATGTTCTATTTTTGCCGGCTTCTTGTTGAAGTCTATTTTGAATAAGTAAAACTCACGTGCATAAAGTGCGGTATTAGTTTTCGGGTCATAAAACAATTCATCAACACCTGTACCATTGATGAATTTAGTGATTTGAATGGGTTTTGACTTACCGTCAGTTGCCAGCAAGAAAATCTCATTTGTTCCACCAATTTCCGCGCGATAAACAACAAATTTTCCATCTGCCGTAAAATACGGGTCAAACTCGTTGTAATCAGTTTCAGTAAGCTGAAGCGGAATATCAGACCCAGATTCAAGATCAAGCAAAAAAATATCCGAATTACCAGTACCTTTGTATTTTTTCCGTGTTGAATCTCCAGTTCCAAAAGCATAAGCAAGAAATTTACTATCTGGTGAAAGACAACCGTCGTAGGCACCAAGTTTTGTAAGCTGTTTCGGCGTTCCACCGTTTAGATTCATTTGCCATATCTGGTATTGCAGTGATCTTGAAGATATATAAACAATCGATTGTCCATCAGGTGCCCATGTACACATTAAATCAGGAAAGTTATGAAAGGTTATTTGTTTTGGAGTTCCACCTGATACAGGAATTGTATAAACGTCATATCCATGATTACGGTTTGATGAGAAAGCAATTGTTGTACCGTCAGGCGAAAAGCGTGAACAGACATCATATGCGCGATGCATTGTAAGTCTTTTTGCTCTTCCGCCTGTAGCGGGCATAACCCAAATATCGCCATGTAAGCTGAATGTTACCAGAGAACCATCAGGCGAAATCGCAGGATAACGCGCGCCTTGAACACCGGAAAGTTTTCCAACTGTCGATTGACCGTATTTGTAGCCGGCATCTGTAGTTGCAGGAACGTTTGAATTTAAACCTTTTTCCTCATTTGTCGTTTCTTGTGCAAGTAAATTGCTTGTAAATCCGAGTATTGAAAGGACAACAAGTATTGTAGTGAAGTATCTTTGCATAATATCCCTCTCTTGTGGGTTTAGACTAATGAATTTTAAGTGAAAGTGGTTTTTATAAACTACATAGGATAATTTGAAATTCATCAAATGGTATTAATTAAACATTTTTTACGTTATCAATATTCTCCATGTTGGTTAATTTATTAAATGATGCTCAAATTGAAAATTATTTCAGCCAATCGGGATATTCAAGTTGTGCTGCCATGAGAGCCTTCCAAATTGATTTGATAGCTTCCGGCACGGTATCAGCAACCGCCTGGAAAGTCCTTTCACCAATACGCTTCACATCGGTACAAAATCTTACCGCTTTCTCGGTCATTTCTCGATGATGCGTGTCAATTTCGATGGTAACCGGTGATTCGGTTTTAATTGGTTTGATGTTCTTTGCATTGGCGATGGCTTTTTTTGCTTGTGCTTTAATTAATTCATAAGTTCTTGTCGGTGGCAGACAAATTGCTGTTTCACGCCCGAAAGTCTTTTTCACTTCTGCGAATACAATTTCATCGCCCAAATCCTCACGTATTTCTCTATAAAGTTCGTCTGCTCCTGTTATTAGGACAACTGGGACGTTGTAATGACCGGCAACAGCAGCATTTAAGCTGCTTTCTCCTAACGGCTTCCCATTTAATCTTATTTCATGCACAGTCCTACCAACATAGGTGTGCGATAAAAGTCCACCAGTTGTGCCAACTTTTGAATGATATGCAATGAAAAAGACAGCATCGTAGGTTTCGTCCAGCCCGTCAAGCTGAATCAATGGTTTATAAGTTGCAGGTCCCATTATGAGACTTGCTCGTGAATCGAGTTCGTCCAAAATTACATTTCGCATGATTCCGTGACCATCGTTTACCAGAATTTCGTCCACACCAGCGTTGCACGCACCCTCGATAGCTGCATTTATATCGCTTGTAAGCCATTTACATGCTTTATCATAACCGTTTCCTTTGGGCATTAACTGATCTATGTGAACAACACCTGTTGCGCCTTCCATGTCGCTTGAGATAAAAAGTTTCATAATATCCTCGTGCAGAATTTGTCGTAAAATATACAAATACTGTGTAATAATTCTATTTATTATTTCAGCACAGTATGAATCATTTTACTATTGACACATAATGAGAATTTTGAAGGCAGAACACAATGAGCAGGAAACAGAAACGAAATAAAAAGAGAAAACCGGAGCAAAAAAAGACGAATATTGAAGAGCTGAATAAGCTGAAAAGTAAATTATGGGATATTAAGGATGCATATCCAGCTGTAAAGACTTTTGCAGCGACACTTGTGCAGTTTTGTGCGTATTGCGTACTGGCATCCGCAGGAATTTACATACGCTTATCTGACACTGGTGTAAATCCGATGAAGTTCTGGCTTTTAGTGGCATTGGGGGCAATTCTCAGCACATTACCGGTTTTTATGTACCGGTATAAACCAGTTCTTTTTGTGTCTCTGCTTCTTAGCATCACTCTCGGAATTTCGACTGGAATTTATGCAAAATCAAGCAAAGGGATTGACATCAATGCGTTTTATTATGTTGATTTGTTTGCAATTGCGATGTTGTTATTGATGGGTTTCGTGCTTTTTAGAAAACTTGCCAAAACAAGTGTTAATCGTCCGTAAAGAATATATAGTACTGTGTAACATTAATTGCGAACCTTATAATAATGACTTTGGAGCTTAATACGAGAGTTGTTTTTTTGTGAAGCTCCATTTTATTTTTACTTTTTTTTGACTCTATCTTTTACCCATTCATTAACTTCTTTAGTCATTTCTTCAATTGTCGCAATTCTGCGGTTTAGACACTGTTTCGACAGGGCTGAGATTTCTAACCGTCATTAACGGTTTATATTTCTACGTGCTCAACTGCAAAGTACAATATTATCAGCAGAAGAGAATGTCAAAAGAAATTGCAGTATTTGCTGCTTCTGCCATATTGAGCCAACTTGCTTTCTTCGGTGTATAACACATTTCGAATTTTTTCATAAGCTTGAATGCTCCTTCAGCCGTTGTATTTTCATAGAACGAGCTTGCATTGTGAGTATTGAGATTATCCTGAATTATAATTATTTTGAATATACGTATGATTCTTTGTATCGCATTGTTAAAGAAGAATACAAAGACAATTAAATCCTACATATTTACAATTACATTTGGACATATGACTGGGCAGACAATAGATTGACCCAAACAAAATACGAAAATGGTAGTCTATCGAATACCTGGGATTATTATTATAATGATGCGAATCAGTTAACGAGCCAATATCAGACACAGTATTCTCCAACAACAAAGATAATTGAATCCTTTTACGACTATGACAAGTCAGGAAATTTGGTTCAAAAACAGATTGACGATCCACGAGATGGAATAATTGATGATACCTGGGAGTATGACTATGACAATTACAACAGGATGACTGAAGTTGAACTAAATTCGAACACCGTGATGAATTATACGTTTAATGCATTGGGTGACAGAGTAATGAAGAAAAATGGAGCAACTGAGCTAAAAATGTTGTATAATGCAGGTGACTGCATAGCGGATTACAATGAGAATGATGTTTTACAGAAATATTATATCACTGCAATGACGGACGAGAACATGATTGTGAACGAAAGCAGCAGCGATTATTACTTCTTGCAGGACGGACTCGGGAATGTTCGTGAGATTATTGACACGTCTGCGCCGAGGGTGAAGAAAAATATTTATGATTTTGAAGGTTTCGGCTCGGACATTGCCAATGGACATACACAGGTTTTGACAAACAGATTTATGTACACAGGACGCGAGCAAGATACTGAATCAGGTTTGTATTATTATCGTGCTCGCATGTATGACCCAACAGTCGGCTCTTTCACTGGTCGCGATCCTGTCACTGTTACTAATATGTATACTTATTGTTCTGCAAGTCCAATAATACATGCTGATCCATTGGGATTGTGGAAAAAAGTTGCAGGTAAAGAAAACACATATATAGCAGAAGGTAAAACAGACTCCTTAGAAAGCTTAGCTAAAGAAGTCGGTGGTATGGATTGCGATTGGCCCTGTCTTTGGCCAGTTGATATTAAAGATACTGCAGCCTATGACAATTTCGCAGATGGATCTGGAGGATGTTGGTTTTCTAATAAAAAATTTGTGAGCAAAGGTGACTGTTATTCCACAGAAAACTTCTCAACAACAAAAGGTCAATCAGTAAAAATAACAGTTGCAAAAGACCTAAAGGAAGATCATACTAAAGCTTTTAAAACGAAGTATCTGAGTGAAGATGGGGATGATATAATTAAAGAACTAGCAGAAGTGTCAAAGCAAGGTGCTACTCCGATTTGGTATTTTTTAATAACGGGGCATCACGGTGGTGGTGATATCGGAGGAATGGATTGGCATGCTAACGATTTTTCAGCAAAATATTTATACAGCAAAAGAAAAACGGATTATAAACCAACATATTCAAGGGCGAAAGATAAAAAAGGACCTCCCAGATGCTGGTTTTGCAAAGATGCATTATTTAGAGCCAATGGTTGTCATACAAAGAGATTGGCTAATCAATTTGCTAATAAGATACTAAGAAAAGGAGCAACTGCTTGTGGGACAAAACATTATGAAGCTGTATGGGCGTCAGGTAAAATAAGAATGCGGGATTATGAAAATAATGATCATATAAATGGCAAAGTGACATACGAAAAATTCTATAAAACTGTAAAAGATTTCTACGCATCTTCTGCTTTTGCGACCTTTAAAGG
>CAYZQB010000142.1:0-8385 GCA_964480395.1 uncultured Planctomycetia bacterium | reverse complement strand
ACATCTTGAACAATGACAGGCAAGATGCCTGTCCTACCGCTTGTCCTACTGCCAACGCTGTAAAAAAAGGCAGAAAGTCTGCTTTATTTCCAAACATAAGAAGTATAATAATCCAAGTTAAATACGGATTTATTATGAAATTATTCGGCAACAAGAAAAAAAAACTTACACCTTTTGAACGCCTGGTAAAGCTCAATATTCCAAAGCATGTTGCAGTCATCATGGACGGTAACGGCAGATGGGCGAATCGACGAGGTTTGCCAAGGAATGTCGGGCATAAATTCGGTGCTGAGAAAGTCAGCTCAATCAGCGAATTCTGCTCGAAAATTGATGGACTCGATTTTCTAACGCTTTACGCTTTCTCAACTGAGAACTGGAAACGTCCGGAAAACGAGAAAAAATACCTCTTCACACTGCTCAAACGCTTCATGATAAAGGAACGACCAAGCTTAATCAAAAACAATGTGCGATTGAAAACCATTGGCGATATTGATGCATTTTCAGATGATGTTCTAGCGGAAATCAATAAAAACATTGAGATTTCTGCTGATTTTAAAAACCTGACCATGACTCTTGCTTTAAATTATGGGTCACAGCAGGAAATTCTGCGAGCGGTAAAGCAGATTGCCATGCAGGTCAAAGCTAACGAACTTTCGATAGATGAAATCGATAACAAAACCTTCGAAAATAATCTGTATTTACCGGAAATGCCACCGGTTGACCTGTTAATTCGGACTTCAGGCGAGATTCGTATCTCCAACTATCTTCTTTGGCAGATTAGCTATGCGGAACTTTATATCGCTGATGTTTGTTGGCCCGATTTTAACGAGAGTCAGTTTGTGAATGCACTTGAGGAATATTCAAAGCGTAACAGACGTTTCGGAAGAATAAAATAATGTACACCGTTGAATTCATACAAACATTGACAGGTAAACCTGCTTTTACACACCATTGGCAGTAGGACTGAAAAGTTGTTTGACCTATTGACAGTGTTGTAAACTTAAACCAGCAAGGCTGGACAAGGCAAACATGAAATATAAATATTTATTCGGTCCGGTGCCTTCCAGAAGACTTGGAATTTCTCTTGGCATTGACCTTTTACGCGATAAAATCTGTTCATTTAATTGTATTTACTGCGAATGCGGCAGAACTAGTCGTCAAACTATGACACGCGATGAATTTGTCCCAACAGCGGACGTTATAACCGAGATAAATGATTATCTCAAGAATTTCGACATGCCGGATTATATCACTTTTTCGGGTTCAGGTGAGCCAACATTGCACTCCGGTATCGGCGAGATTGTCGAACATATCAAGTCGATTAATCCAGAAATCAAGGTTGCGCTTCTCACGAACGCTACACTATTGTCTGATCCAAAGGTACGTGAGGAAATCAGCAAGATTGATGTTGTTTTGCCGACAATTAACGGGATTTCGGCTGAAAGCGTGAAAAGAATCTCACGACCGCTTGGAAACTTCGATTCGGAAAAAATAATCGAAGGGCTAATCTCACTTCGCAAAGAAATCAAAAATTCCAAAGCCAGCACAACCAAACAAACAATATGGCTTGCATATTTTGCAGTTGAAGGCATTAACACATCCGAAGAGGAGCTTGCATTAGCCAAGGAAGCGATTTTGCAGATAATGCCTGATAGAGTTCAGCTCAATACTCTGGATAGACCGGCAGCAGAGAGTTGGGTAAAACCTTCAAGCAAAGAGACATTGGAAAAAATAATCGAATTCTGGAATCTTATCGACGAACACGGAATACCAGTGGAAATCGTCTCAAAATACCGCTCTCGCAGGGAAATTCGTTCGTACAAGATTGATATTGAGCATTCGATACTGAGTACGATTTCTCGACGCCCCTGCACACTCGAAGATATCTCAGAATCGCTCATGCTTCACATTAGTGAAGTTTCAAAATACATTGACGTTCTTGAAAAAGAGAAGAAAATCAAACTTCAAATCGAGGATAGAGGTGTTTTTTACACTAAAACTCACTAACATTTACTTCGATAAAACTAATGTATATAACTTTGTAAAGTTGTCTTTTGAGATATTATAAAAAAAAATCCTGAGGTTGATTTTGTAGAACTTGATACAAAGCACTTAAATCTGAAATTATATTTAGCTTTCTCATGACTTACATTAGTTCTTCAGTCAAGTTTTCTTATAAGAAGTCGAATGATTGTAAGTTGTATTGAAAAACATACATAAATTTGTATAATACACTTGGATTTTAAACGGGGTCCGCATGAAAGCCGAAATTACCATCCTGCAAGGTGAGCGGGAAGGTGAAACATTTAAAATACAATCCAACCAGAGACTCGTTTTTGGACGTGATATAAGTTGTGATGTACAATTGCTGGACGAAGGCGTCTCGCGAAAGCATTTCAACATTGAAGGCAAAGGTACTTCATTCATGCTGGTCGATCAAAATTCGACCAATGGCACATATATCAACAATTCGCGCGTTATGACGAAAATTTTGCGTTCTGGAGATTTGATTCGCTCTGGGGATGTACATTTCAGCTTTAAATACGTCGGAACAGAATCCGATTTAACTCTGGGTCAGGTAAAATTCGATTCATCAGACAGACTAACAACCGCTATTAGTAAAAAATTCGATATAAAAGCACTTGGCAAAAATGTTGTTGATCCGAAATCACCTGCTGCAAAATATTTTACATCATTGAAGGTTTTGTATCAGGTTGCTGACATATTGCACAGTGAAAACGAGCTAATTAGCCTTTTCAATACAATCATGGATCTGACACTCAAAGTTGTGCCTGCGGATAGAGCGTACCTCGTGATGTACCGCCCAGAAGATGATTCATATGACCCAGTTGTTGTAAGAAGACACGATGTGGAAAACCAAAAAGAGGAGATGAAGCTTTCGAAAACCGTTCTAAATCAATGTATTGGAACCGGTCAGGCAATTTTATCGTCTGATATTACACGCGATGACAGATTTCAAGATGGACAATCAGTGGTTCTGCAAGATATTCACTCGGTTATCTGTGTTCCTGTTCAAACGCAAACACAAACACTCGGTGCAATTTACATTGACAGCATCGGCAGTGAAGGACGCAAGTTTTTTACGGAATTTGACCTTGAGCTTGTTGCAGCGATTGGAAGACAAGCAGGTGTGGCAATTCAGCGCGCTCAGCTTTATGAGAATCTTGAGGATTTGTTCTATGGAACGATTCGCGCACTTGTTGCTACTATTGAAGCGAAAGATAAATATACACATGGACATTCTGAACGGGTTACAGAGTTTGCAATAATCCTTGCTGAAGCAGTCGGTTTGTCACCAAAAAGTGTTGACAATATTCGACTTTCTTCGCTTTTGCATGACATTGGTAAAATCGCAGTACCTGAGCGAATACTCAATAAACCATCTCGTCTTTCTGATGCTGAATTTCTGCTTATCAAGAACCATCCTGTGCATGGTGCTGAAATACTCAAAAATATTACTAATATCGATACAGTTATCGATGGAGTTTTGCATCATCATGAGAAATGGGATGGAACCGGGTATCCAGATGGACTGGCGGGTGAAGAAATCCCGCTGCACGCCCGAATCTTATCAATTGCTGATGCATTCGATGCTATGACATCATCAAGACCTTACAGGAAGAATTTTACAATTCAGGAAGTAGTAAACGAATTTGAACGCTGTTCTGATGACCATTTTGACAAGAAATTAACAAAAATATTCCTGAAACTCATTAAAGACGGCAAAGTTATGCCGCATTCACGCCGCGACAGTTAAATCAGATTAAATGATTGGTTCGATTTCATTTTGGTCACAACCTAAATGATGTCACGTTGAGTAACGCGTGCAACTTCCTCAAGAGTCGTAATAAGTTTGAGAGCCTTGCGAATCGCGTCCTGACGAAGAGTGAGCATCCCAGCTTTAACTGCCTGTGCTTTAATATCGCTGCTTGAGCTGTTATCCATTACCAAATCTTTGACTTTGTCGGTTATCTTCATAATCTCGTGAATTGCGGTACGCCCTGAATAACCTGTGTTAAAACACTCATGACAGCCAACACCCTTGATAAGAGAACCTGAAGAGTGTTCACCGTTTGGCAGTATAATTTCAAGTTTTCCGTTATTTTGAGTGAGTTCGAAAGCTCGAACCTCATCTGCATTTGGAAGATAATCTGTTCGACAGTTACTGCAGATCCTTCTGACAAGCCGTTGTGCAACAACACAAATAACGGACGAAGCAACGAGGAACGGCTCAACATTCATGTTAACCAACCTTGTTACCGCGGTTGGTGCATCGTTTGTGTGCAAAGTTGAAAAAACAAGGTGCCCTGTCAATGCCGACTGAATTGCAATCTGTGCAGTTTCAGAGTCACGAATCTCGCCAACCATGATGATATCGGGGTCTTGGCGCACAATTGAGCGTAATCCGCGAGCAAAAGTTAATCCTTTTTTCGGATTAACCTCAATTTGTGAAACATTGTGTATCTGATATTCTATAGGGTCTTCAATCGTGATAACGTTCTTTTCGTTGGAATTGACACGATTTAACGCTGCATAAAGAGTCGTCGTCTTGCCTGAACCAGTTGGACCGGTAAGAAGTATAACACCGTGAGAATAATTGATAAATTCGGAGAGCATTGCTGCATTATCTTTTTCAAGCCCGATTTCGTCGAGTTCGTAGAGCCGGGCGGATTTATCTAGCAATCGCATTACGATTCTTTCACCAAATGCCGTCGGAACACTCGAAATTCGAATATCAACTTCGCTGTCCCCAAGTTTTATCGTTGCTCTACCATCCTGCGGAAGACGACGCTCTGCAATGTCCATTCTGCCCATAACTTTCACGCGCGAGATAACTGCCTCCTGAATCTTCTTTGGTGGTGTCATCTGGTCGTGCAAAATACCATCAATTCTGTACCTAACCTGCAATTTATATTCGTAAGGCTGGATGTGAATATCAGATGCTCGAAGCTTCAACGCCTGGAATAATACACTGTTGACAAGCTTGATAATCGGTGCTTTGTTCGCCATATCGAGAATATCTTCAGTATCGATATCGACTTCGGTTATCAAATCTTCGAGGTCGCCTTCTTCGATTTTCTTCATCGTGTCTTCAACGAGATCATTTCGTGCCTGGTATGCTTTATTGATGAGTGCACTGATTTCCACACGGGGTGCGAGAACGGGTTGCACCGGCATACTAAGCAAGTTTGAAAGCTCGTCCATGGGCGAAAGCTGAAGCGGTCGACATGTTGCTACAATCATTTCACCATCGCTCTGCTCAAGCGCAACCAGATTATAATTTCTCGCAAATGCGACAGAAACATTATCAGGAAAAATCTCCGGAACAACAAATTTAGTCAAAGATTCATAATAAGGCAATCCTAGATATTCGCTGTAAAATGTCAGCATTTCATCTTCAGTAAACAAGCCCTTTTTGATTATTGCTTGGTCAATCGACTCACCCATCTCAGTTGCTTGCTGCAGAAGCTCCTTGAGTTTCTCGCTGCTAATTTTTTTTAAATCAACAATATGTTGAATCAGAACGTCTTCCATGTTTTCCTCTGAATAACTATTAGTTTAACTACTGAAACTCTTTTGCGTTTAATATGAATTACGAACAATTATTCAAATTTGTACACATCACTTTTGATTATTTACATGAAGATAAATGAGAATACGATTCTGGCTTCAAAAATGCCCACCGGCTTAACTTCTACACCGATATTTAGTAATCGTCCCACTGAATAATAAAGAGCACCAATGACATCGTATGCTTCCGAGCCGTTATCCAATGAATTTGTATTATTAGGCGAGATTGTGTATTTTGTAGTGTTGAGTGTCCAAATTTCTTCATAAAAATGCATTCCCGCACCAACTCCAATGTTTAATGCTGATGAACGACTTCCACCAAAAATCTCAACCAAAAACATGAGCTGAAACTGTAATCTATTTCCATAAACAAGATTTCGCGATCCGGGAATACCGCCTGAACCTTCCCACATCTTCCATTCACCCATAAATTCGAGCGTGAATGAACGCCCAAGTGGAAAACCTGCTTCGAAACCGCCTGCGAAGTGATAACCATCAAGTCTTTCGAAAGCATCAGAGGAATCGGTACTCTGATCGATTTCCAACATTGAGTAACCAAAACCGAGGTAAACACAGAAGTTTCGGTAAAACGCACTTCTCAATCTTATCGCGCTGTGATACTCGTTAATGCTGCCAACATCCGCTTTTTCAGTCTTATTATTATAATCATAACTTATTAATTCTAATGGAATGATTGAAATCTGCCCGACTTCTGTGCGGTATTTCTGATTCCAGAAAACCGATGCAGATTTGTTGTACTGAAGATCAGATCTCTGTGTCCAAGGGAATGAAGTTAAAATCACCGATTCTTCTTGAGTCTTTTTAAGTGTAAAATCCGGAAATAATATGGAATCCGATGCATGAAGGTTGCCTGAAACTGAGAGTATTATGAAAAATCCTATTAAACAGGCGAATTTTGACATCATTTACTCCTATTCTATATATGTTACAAACAAAGTATAAATGAAGCGATTTCAGTTGTAAAAGAAATATCAAATTCCAAATGTTATTGTTCCGTTCAACAATATTGTACTACTGGTTTTTTTGTTGATATTCCCGAAATTACATATGGAATCGGATTTGAATTTTTCACTGCTAACGTTGTATTATTGTATAATTAAGTAAATCTTCGGATAAATTGACCATGAAACCAAGGATAATAATATCGATATTTCTGCTGGGATTTTTGCTTGTGGGTTGCAGCAACACAAAATCGTATAAATCATCAAAAGAACTCTCTTTGAGTGAGTATGATCCGGGTCGGGATTATTCTCCTGGAAGTACCATTTACAACGATGATGACAATGAATACAACTCAACACTTGACAACACAGGAAATGAATTTACTCGTGAATTGACTGACGAAGTTAAACAGCGTATTAATGTTCTTCTGCTTGATTATCTCGGTAATGACGAAGAAAAAATTGCTGATGCTGACCGCAAACTTGTTGCAATGGGAGATACGATTTCCGATTATTTAGCATCTCGAATCGACGAAAAGAGTCAGCTTAAAATACTTGGATTAATTAACAAAATTGACCGTGCAGGTGATGATTTTACTGAAAATTCCGATGATGACGAAAACAGCGACGACAGCGAAACAAGCGAAAACAATGCGAATTCTGACGAAAATGATGGAATAATGAAACAACCTGACAATTCCTTGAATAAAGAGAGTCTTGATGAGCTTATGTTAAACGAAATCGATGAAAAGGAGATTCAAAAGTTTTACAAATATAATTTATCCAAGCTTCAGCAAGCATACGATTCTAATGATTTCAAAAAAGCTGAGGAAATCGCCAAAGCACTGATTGCTCTGTTTCCCAAGCAGAAAAACAATGTAAAATATTTACAACATTTGCTTAAAAAAATTGATGATGCTATGCAATCACGCGGAATTCTGCAGGGTAAGGTTTCTGCTGACAGAGATTTCTATGAGTTCGGCGACACAATAACTTTTCGATTTCTTCTGCGGAATGTATCATCTTCGATATTGAAAATCTCGTTTTCCAACGAAATTTCGCGCGCAAAGACGACTTACTCGAAGTATTATTCACCTTGTATTATCAATTACACATTTACTCAATGGTCGGGGAAGACTTCAAGATCGGTAAATCGCTCGATTCCATATAGAATCGAGGGTGAGACGGAACTTCAACCCGGACAGGTTTGGCAGCATTCATGGGAGTATGAAACGACAGACAACTCGGAATTGGAATCGCTTGGTTCAATAAAAATCGGTGCAGATATCAGACCTTTGCGAGTGCTTGAAAATGATAGTCCGATTTCGATCAAAATGATTATGCTGGCACCTGTCGCAGTTAGTATTTATCCGAAGGGATACAAGGAACTTTCCAAAGGTGATAATATCATCGAGAATTTGCAAGAAGCGTTAAAGAATGGTGAACCGGTGCGAATTGTTGTTGCTGCATCAGCAATTGGGAATAATGAACAGATGAAATGGGAAGCGAATAAAATACTGATTGATGCGTTGAAAAGTGCTAAAGGTGAGATTCGGTTCGGGATTTTCAAAGCCCTTCGCGCGATTAATGGCTTTGACCTTGCTTTTGACGAGAGTTTTTGGCGAGAATGGTACGAATACAAAAAGCCGAAATAATTTCATTTACGCCCTGAAAATGTGCATGACAAATATGTTGTGTTTGTAGAGAAAATGTCTGAATCATGTCATTCTGAGCACAGCGAAGAATCCAGGATAGGATGTGTTTGAAAAAGCCACTTTTCGGAACCAAAAAAAACCTATTTTTCCGAGGATTCATCGTCGTCAGGATGATT
>CAYZQB010000141.1:0-8553 GCA_964480395.1 uncultured Planctomycetia bacterium | reverse complement strand
ACGCTGCGTGCCGGGACGGCGAGAATCGATATCACGCCCGACAAGCCCGTCAAGCCCGAACGTTGCCATGTTTTTGCCCTGCGATTTTCCCTTTTGAATCGTCCGTAATGCAAAATCGTTGATAATTCCGCCGAATACAACTTTCGAGCCATCCTCAATCTCATCGAGGTCAATCATCTGGTGCGAACAGAATTTATCGAGTGTGTCTTCAAATTCATTGAGCGGATTGTCGCTGATGTACATGCCGATAACTTCACGTTCCGCGGATAGCTTTTGCAGCTTCGACCATTCCGGTATTTTCGGGAAAAATCTTTCAATCGCTTGCTCATCGTTTTCATCGATTTCCGAGTTGGCATTAAAGTCAAAACTCTTTTGTTTCTTGTTTTTGCGCTTGCTGCCTGCCAATTCTACAAGATTTTCAAGACCTGCCAGAAGCCGATTGCGCGAAATCCCAAATTCGTCTAAAGCTCCAGCTTTTATCAGCGTTTCAAGTGTACCTTTGTTAATCACTTTCTTGCTCAGGCGTTCGACGAAATCAAATACCGACAAAAATTCCCCATTTTTGTCACGCTCAATCACCATCTGGTCGATTGCTGCTTCTCCAATACCTTTGATGCCGCCTAACCCGAATACAATTTCACCTTGCTCTTTTTTATCGTCAAAAAATCGTACAGCAAAGCCGGAATCGCTGACATTTACGCTTGGCTGCACAATATTTATGCCCTGTCGCTTCACATCCCGCATATATTTCACAAGCACATCGATTTTCGCACCACCCATTTTCGAAGTAAGAAGTGCTGCCATGTAATCAAGCGGAAAATGTGCCTTCAGATATGCGGTCTGGTAGGTGATAAAAGCATATGCGGTCGAATGCGACTTGTTAAAGCCGTATGCTGCGAAACCTGCCATAATCTGGAAAATCTCCTGCGATTTACTGTATTCGATGCCATTTTCCTTTGCGCCATCGATGAATTGTACTCGGAATTTTTCCATTAATGCTGCATCTTTTTTACCCATCGCTTTTCGAAGATTGTCTGCCTGTGCAAGCGTGAAATTCGCCATCTTCTGGGCGATTCGCATGACCTGTTCCTGATACAAAATCACGCCGTTGGTTTCCAACAAAATATCGTCAATCAATTCGTGTAAGGATGGTGCTTCACGTCGTTTGTGCTTGACTTCGACATAAGTTTCGACCATACCGCTTTCAAGGGGACCTGGACGATACAGGGCGAGTAAAGCGATTAAGTCTTCGAAACGGTCGGGTTTCATAGACCGAAGCAGGTTGCGCATGCCGTCTGATTCAACCTGGAAAAGCCCTAAACCTTCGCCGCGTGAGAGGATTTCGAAGGTTTTTTTGTCGTCAAGCGGGATTTTCGCGAAATCGATTTTTGTATTGTGATTTTTCTGAATCAGCTCAAGTGCACGTGTTATGATTATCAGGTTGTTTAAACCGAGGAAGTCCATTTTCAGCAGTCCGATTTTCTCGGCATATTCCATTGAATATTGTGTTACAATTTCCTTGCCAGTCCAGAAAAGTGGGACATAGTTGTCGAGATTGCTTGGGGCAATGATGACACCAGCAGCGTGAACTCCCGGATGCCGGTTCAAATTCTCGAGTTTTTTCGCAATATCGAACAATTCCTGATAGCGGGGATTGCTGTCTATCAACTTTTTCAGGTTTTCCTGCTTGATTGCATCTTTGATTTTGGCACCAATCGGTGGAATTAATTTTGTTATTGCATTTACTTCATTAAGCGGAATTTCTAAAACTCTGCCGACATCCTTAACAACAGCTCGTGCCTTCAACGTTCCGTAAGTAATTATGTGGCAGACGCTGTCCGTGCCGTATTTCTCTTTCACATACTCATACACTTTTTCACGGTTGACTGGGTCAAAATCGATGTCGATATCGGGCATCGAGATTCGTTCTTCGTTGAGGAAACGTTCAAACAGCAGGTCGTATCGGAAGGGATCGACATCGGTGATTCCGAGGGCATAAGATACGACACTTCCAGCAGCCGAACCTCTTCCGGGACCAACGCTGACACCATTTTCCTTAGCCCATTTGATGAAATCCGCTGTGATAAGAAAATAATCGGGGAAACCCATTTTGTTGATGACGCGAAGTTCGAGTTGTAGCCGGTCTTCAATTATTTCAGATGTTGTATTCTCTGCCAAGGTTTTAACATCGTCATTGTAGCGTTTTTTAATTCCTTCCCTCGCCCATATTTCAAGCTGCTCAGTTGCGGTTGAACCTTCTGGAATATCGTGAAATTCTGGTAGTAAATAGGTTTGCTTCGGCATTTCGAAATTGCATCGCTCAGCAATTTCAAGTGTTGTCTCAATTGCTTCTGGATAATTCGCAAAGCGTTCCTTCATAACGTTCGCAGACATAAACCAGAAATCATTGTTCTGAAATCGCAAGCGTTTCTCGTCGGAAACCAGACTTCCCGTGCCAATACACAACAACGCATCATGGGCAACGTGGTCGCCTTCGTTGAGATAATGGCAATCGTTTGTTGCGACTGTTTTCAAACCGAGTTTTTTCGCGATTTTGGTCGAGTTTTCATTAATTGCAGCATCTTCTCGAAGATAATGATTCTGAAGCTCAAGATAATATCTGCCTTCAAAAATTTCAGCATATTCACAAGCGATTTCTTCAGCTTTTTCAAGATCGTTTCGTAAAATCTGCTGCTGAACTTCCCCCTGAATACACGCACTCAAACAGATTATTCCCTCGTTGTACTGGCGCAGCAGGTCTTTGTCAATTGTCGGCTTGCGGTAGAATCCTTCGCGATAACCTGCAGAAGTCAGCTTGATCAGATTCTCGTAACCTTTGTGATTCATCGCCAGAAGGACAGTGTGAAATCGTCTTTGATCTTGTTTTTTCAAGTGGTCAGCCACAACGTATGCTTCAAAACCTATGATTGGCTTGATTTTCCCCTGTGCTTTGCTATAAAACTCAATCGCACCGCAGATGTTGCCGTGGTCGGTGATTGCCAACGCCGGCATTTCATACTCTTGTGCTTTCTCGATGTATTGATCTACTGTAACTGCACCGTCAAGAAACGAATAATGCGAATGCGTATGTAAATGCACAAAATCTGCAGACATCTCAACCTTTCATTTTATCACATAAGATTTTTTCGACGACATCGATAAGAAAATATTTTCTTCGAGAAGCTGCGATATTCCAAAGGAATTGAGTGAAAAAGTCAGCAATGAACTTGAATTAAAACAACTTCTAAGAATTTTACCACGAAATACACAAAAGGCACTAAAATCACGAAAAAAGTATGATATGCGTTTATTAATTCTTACTTGCAAAGATGGTTTGAATATTTGTAATTATTCTGCTTCGAGTTTTGCGATGCGTTCTTGTGCATACTCGCGGAGCTTAAATTTTTGGATTTTTCCGCTTGCAGTCATGGGGAATTCATCGGTAAAAAAGATATATTTTGGTACTTTGAATCGTGAGATATTTTCTTTGCAGAAAGTCTTAATCTCTTCTTCTGTAGCATTCAGAAAGGGTTTAAGCTGAATAAATGCACAAACTTCCTCGCCATATTTCTTGCTTGGAACACCAACAACTGACACATCAAGAATTTTATAATGTGTGTAAAGAAATTCTTCGATTTCTCGTGGATAAACGTTTTCACCACCGCGGATAATCATATCATCAACTCGACCTAAAATCTTGAAATATCCGTCCTCATCGACAGTCGCCAGGTCTTTTGTATGAAGCCAGCCGTCGCGAATCGAACGATTAGTCGCTTCATCATTTTTGTAATAACCCTTCATGATGGAATATCCTGAGATAATCAACTCGCCGGGTGTGTTAGGCGGCAGCTCTTCATCGGTTTCAGGGTCGACAATCTTGATTTCCGTATGTGGCATGACTTTACCAACTGTTGTTACACGTTTTTCGATAGCATCATCGGTCATGGTTTGAGTGATTACAGGTGAAGTCTCAGTCAGTCCGTAGCAGATTGTGATTTCTTTTGCATGCATTTTATCCATCACCTGCTGCATGACCTCCTCAGGACACGTTGCACCAGCCATGATGCCTGTGCGTAAATGAGATGTGTCATATTTATCAAAATCCGGGTGCTGAAGCTCTGCTATAAACATAGTTGGAACGCCGTTAATTGCTGTGCATTTCTCCTTGTCAACCGCTTCAAGCACCTTTTGCGCATCGAAAATTTCGATAGGAACCATGGTCGCACCTTTGACAACGCAATTCAACGTGGACATTACGCAGCCGAAGCAGTGAAAAAAAGGCACCGGAATCAAAAGTCGGTCATTCTCGGTGAGTTTCATGTTATCACCGACAAATTTCGCGTTATTTATAATGTTATAATGGGTAAGCTGAACGCCCTTCGGAAAGCCTGTTGTCCCCGATGTATACTGCATGTTGATGACATCGTTGAAGTGTAGAGTTTTCTGGCGATCGTGCAGAATATCATCGGAAACTGTTTTGCCCAGCAACATGATGTCGCTGAAATTGCGCATTCCAGCGCGTTTTTCATCACCAATGAAAACAAGATTGCGCAATAAAGGGAGTTTTTCAGTTTTGAGATTTCCGGGTTCAGAGTTCTTCAGGTCGGGTAAAATCTTGTTTACGGTTTCAACATAATCAACGTCTTTGAAACTCTGTACAAGAAACAAAGTTGTTGAATCCGATTGTTTAAGCAGATATTCAAGTTCGTGGGATTTATAATATGTGTTGACAGTAACCAGAATTGCACCCACCTTACCTGTTGCAAACTGCAAAAGCACCCATTCAGGAACGTTGTATGCCCAGACAGCAATCTTGTCGCCCTTTTTGATACCAAGCTTTATCAAGCCCTTTGCCAGCAGTTCAACCTTCTGTTTGAACTCTTCGTACGTATAATTTACATTCCTGTCAACGTAAACAAGTGCATCATTTTTCGGAAATTTCGCAGTTGTGTCATCGAGAATTTGTCCCAGAGTCTTTTCAACCAGCATTATCTACTCCCAGATGGTTTTAAAAATTATAAAAGTCGGAAGAATAACTTTTCCGATTCACAGATTCCATGTAATTATTCAATTAAACCGAATGGGATTTGAAAATATTCCTAAATTAAACCGAGACACCAGTATATTATTGCTTTTTGAATGTGCAGGCGATTCTCTGCTTCATCAAAAACAAAGCTTCGCGGTCCGTCAATGACTTCCGCAGTTACTTCTACCCCGCGTTGTGCCGGCAGACAATGCAGAAACATGACATCATCTTTTGCGAGTTTCATCATGTCAGTGGTGATTCTGTACGGGTCAAATATCTGTAATCTTTCATTTTTTTCAATGTCTTTAATGTGGTATGACATCCAGCTGTCGGTATAAACAACATCAGCATTTTCTACCGCTTCTTCTGCTGAGCTTGTAAGGTTAATTGAACCACCAGTTTTCACAGCAATCATTTCTGCATCCGTAATAACCTGCGGTTGTGGGGCAAAACGTTCGCCTTTTGGTGACGCGATCCAAATATCCATGCCTGCAAGTGCTCCACCGAACATAATCGAATGCGTTACATTATTATTGCTGTCCCCGACATAAGCAAACTTCAAACCCTTGAAATTCTTCCCTTGCTCTCGAACTGTCATTAAATCACCAACAATCTGGCAGGGATGCGAAAAATTCGTCAGTGCATTAATTACGGGAACAGAGGAATTATCAGCAAGCTCTTCAATGTCCGAATGCTCAAACAAACGTGCCATGATAATATCAACCATTCGAGACGCGGTTTTTGCTGTATCGCTGATAGATTCCTTTTTACCCATTGGCGAAGTTGAAACGTCGTAGTATATTCCGTGCCCGCCGCTTTGTGTCATCAGAGTTTCGAAGCTGACGCGGGTGCGTAATGAAGGTTTTGCGAAAATCATCAACATTGTTTTCTGGGTTAGAATGCTGCTAAATTTCTCGGGATTTTTCTTGATTTCGATACCTTTGTCGATAAGGAAATCCAGTTCTTGTGGGCTTAAATCCTTTAATGTAAGAAAATGACGCATTCTATCCTCCGTGAAGTTAACCTGAGCAAAATATTTTAAACGGGATAATCAGTATCATGCAGTTTATGCAGAATCAACAATAATGCAGTAAAAAGGGTTATTTTTCTTAAGCTAATCAAAAAAATAGGAAAGATTACAGGTGCTTTTTATATGGTACATTAATTCTTGGGGCTACGCTGGTTGTTCTGCGCGATTTCTCAATAATAAAGCGTGAAAAATCCTTCTTAAACTTGCCGATTTCACAAGCTTGCTCAAAACTGTCAACCGAATCATAAATATCGTGTGAAAATATTTTAATTATGCGGCTGGTTTGAAGTGGTGTTATTGTAACAACATATTTCCCGCGTAAGCTTGCGTTATAGATCTCAATCGCAGCACCCATACTCGCTTCCGGGATATAAGCGACGACAATATCAGATTTCTTGAGCAATGAAAGCTGTTGTTCAAATGCTTTTACAGTTTCCGTCAGAGTCTCGGTAGAAGACTTTGAATGCACAATTGAGGGACATGATATAATTGCATTTTGCCATGATTTTTCTATCACATCTACGATTCTTTTACGATAACATTGTGGATAAACCTCGTTCTCGCGTGAACCATGAACGATACCGGAAACGAAAATCTTGATTTCGGTTTGAGTATTCATATTGCCCTATCAGAGTTTGCCTAAGTATAATTATTAATCGGATATATTTTAAAGAACTATCACATTGAAATTATTTCCTTTTTTTATTTAAAAAAAGGGAGCATTTGCTCCCAATATTCATTGAAATTTCTCATTTATGCAAGAGAACCCATGGGATCCCACGGCGGCAGGACTATCGGTGCTTCTTCAAGGATTATCAACATTTCTTCCGAAAGGTATTTTTTGCTCACAACAACTTCATACATGAATTCATTGAACCATGCTGCACTCATGACGAAAAATCCTTTATCACCCGATTTATCGCTCCAGCTGTTCTCAACCCGCCAGGATTCCGGCTTATCATCAACAATATTAACACCTGTAAAAACCATTGCATGTGTCATGACTGATTCGCCATAATCTAACCGAGTTGCCTTGTCCATACCAAACTTTGTATCAAAAAGCAGGTCATAATTGTATATGTCAAGGTCGAGAATGCCACGTTCACGCTCCATAAATTTACCGACATCGCAGCCGAACCACACCGCTTCATCATCGACAATCTGCTTGCTTGCAAGCTCTTGAATCTTTGCACTTTCAATGTTCAGATAACTTACCGGGCGTCCATCCTTCATGTTGTTCAAGTATTTCACAGTGAACATTTTGTTGTATGGTTTATCAGAGGTTGGAGCATTTATGAGGCAAACGTAGTCTTCAAGATTGATTCCAACATATTTTGCATAAAATTCCTGAGGAGTTATGCTGGCATCCCGATGATATTCTTTTTCTTCGTTGCGGTAGTCCCAGGTGAAGGATTTCGGAGGTTCACCAAGCATTATGCACAGAATCCGATAGATTTCATTAAGCATTTCCGCTTTTGCTTTACGCAATTCGTCGACAGTTTTACCGGTATTGTTTATTTTACGCAGAATACTTGCATATTCGCGCAGTTTTCGGGTTACAGTCTGGTTCAAATATGCTGATAGGTTAGTATTTGAACTCTCTGGATAAACTTCCTTTGGTACAACACCATATTTCTGCACAAGGTTGACGAACATATCCCATTGTCCGCCATCCTGCATCGGTGATTGCAGAAGCCACATGAAAAGCCGGCTTGTAACTTCTTCGTCAAGGGTTTCAAGGACGTTTTCGAGGAAATAATTTGCTTTTTCAAGCTTATCCCAGAAAAACAAATATCCCTGCGATAATTCGAATTTCTTGACGTTCATTTTTTTCATTGCTTTATAGCGTAGGACGTTTGTACCAGCGAAAAGCCAGCAGCGTCCGCTTTTCTGTTGGTTTGTAACTTCCCAATCATCAAGCTTGTGCGAAAATGTATGATTTATCTGGCTCAATCTGTTGCGATTAAGAGCAACCTTGTTCAATTCGACGTTGGCAATCGCGCTCTGAGCGATAATATATTCCGGCACACTTCTGAAATTTTCCGAGAAATCATCCAGCATATCGTTAGTGATAGTTATTTGGTTAAATTCAGCCATTTGTTCTCCTTTAGTAGTAGTAGTAATTACTAATATATTGAATTAACACATTCAAGTTGAAATTATTCGTAGAAATTGTACTTTATTAAAAAGTGAGGTGAAGTGTGATTGACGATAAAACTGTGAAAGAAGTCGCATTTCTGGCGAGATTGAAGATAGCTGATGCTGAAATACAGAAACTTGCCAGCGAGATGCAGAACATTATAGAATATATTGATCAGCTTGCAGAGGTTGATGTTTCTGGGATTAAAGAAACTGTTCATGCCCAACCGCTGCAAAATGTACTTCGAGAAGATGTCGAAAAAACCTCGTTTTCACGCGCAGAGGCACTGAAAAACGCTCCCGATCAAATCGAGGGTTTGCTGAAAGTTCCCGCTATTTTGGACGATAAGACTGATAA
>CAYZQB010000140.1:3748-8590 GCA_964480395.1 uncultured Planctomycetia bacterium | reverse complement strand
ACTGGTTGATTCCCATGTTGCATCAGTTGTTGCTCCGATTTTCCAGATTGCATAATCAGAAATTCTGTTGCCGTAACCGGTGAATAGTCCAACAGGACCCCAAAGCACGAATTCATCTATATCTAGCAGATTATTTGTGTAATTCACGATTCTGAGATCAATATTTATCATATACTCTTTATCTGAGTATTTGAATGTCTTGAAAACTCTAAACGGCACTTCACCTTTTGCGTTTTTGGGTGGATATGCAAACGTTATCTCATGTGTTGTCAGGTTTTTGTCAGTTACAACTTCGACATCATCAATATTTTTATAATCCTGTGTAAGGTCGTTCATCGATGGTTTGCTGATGATTTCGTTCGTTGTTTTATGTTCAACAAATTCCCATTCAGCATTAATCGAGAGACCGGATTTTAACTCATAATCTTCTGAGCTAAAGTCAAGTGCACCGGTCAGTTTATTGGGATTATATGGTCTTACGTATTGCAGTCGGTTTTTCTCGTTTTCAGGGATATCCATGTGATTTTTCCCGCCACCAGGAAATCCTTTGAGCCAGATTTCCGCAATTGTGCCGCCTCTTGTTGAGAACGCAATTTCCATTACATCGGTGTCATATTTTTCGCTTTTAATATAGGATTCTTTCAGCGTTTTCTGAGGTTGTTGCATCTGCCAAGGATATTTTGCTTCTTCTATTTCGGGTTTTGTCTGTTCGGTATCATCCTTCTTTACGGTGTTGTTCTCGTCAGTTTTAGTAGTTTTATTGTCATCTTTAGTATCAGCTTTATTGTCATCTTTTATTTTAGAACCGTTATCTTCATTTGCTTTCTTTGATTCATCGGTATCATCAGCAGTTACGGTCTCGTTGCTTTTTGGTTTTTCTTTTTCGCCAAATTGGCTCTGAATAAGCAGAAAACCGATGAGCAGCACGATAATTATCATGAATGTCATCCCAGATTTATTGCCCTGGGCATCCTGCGAGAATGGATCCTGTGTTGCCATTAAGCACTCCTTGATTTGTGATTTGTTACATTGCTCACGGTCAATCCCAAAGGATTTCACGGAAGCTGGTGTTTGCTCAAATGTATTATTATAAGCATTTTAACCATTGTAGTTTTAAAATTTCTCATTTTATAATTCAGCGTAGAAACTGCAATACTTGAATTTTCTTATTTTCGGGAATCATGCCAAGCTAGCATTCAGCACAAAATCATTCATTTATAATCGTGAGAAATTTGAATTTCACGTAAATTCAGCGCGCTGTTTTCGGAATCAAGGAAGTAAGTGAACGGTCTTGAATGTTTAATGAATGCCTTGGAATTCAGCGAAAACGTATTCCATTTGATTGATCTCAATGAAGATTCAGCAATATATTTATCAAGTTCAATGCCGAACATTGCAAATCGCATATTATTGGCGGAAAAGCATGTAAATGCAATGTTGGCAGCAGGCATGTCGAAGTCAATCTTATATACAAAACAGAAAATACTCAAGAAATGCTCGCCAAATTTCTTCTTCCAGTGCATCAGCGATTGTATATCCTCACCTGTTACCCAGTTTTCAAACCGGAGCTTATTCTTGCCGGATGCTTTTCTACCCTTAACTTCAATCAACACGTTTTCATCATCTCCGGGAACAAGAATGTCAAAGTTCTTAATTGATTCATCCTCGTTTTTATCCATAAACTTCTTAAGGTCTTCTATACGATAATGATGTAATTCTCGATATTTTAAATACTCGATTACACACCATTCATACAGATTCATTTTTCACCAATCAAAATTGTACATGGATTCTATCATAAACTTGCTGATGGTTATATTTGATTTATAAAATTGATGTGCATAAAAAAAGGGATGTTCGAACATCCCTTATCATTGATTGTTTATTCTTCTTCAGTGGAATATCACAAAAGCGTAGTTTTAATTAAAATCTCTACGTGAAACAGTTCTTAGAGCCGCGTAAACCAATGTTCCACCGGTAAAAAAGATGCTGAAAATATACGAAACAATGAACGCCAAAACAAACAATACAAGCGAAGAGACAATAATCGTGCCTGTAGTTATATCACCACCGTTTTGAATATTCAGATTGAAAAATCCGTAGAGTTCATTGAGATATGGCACCCATTCTGTTGTCTTGGCAAGTACACCATTTGAAACAGGTAACGCTTCACCCCAGAGAAATTCACCAGTATGTACACCGTTTATCAGAACAAGTGCGATATAATTTACGAGTCCAAATAATGAAAAACTCGAAATCGTTAACAACATCAGGAAAACCGTGTAAACGAGAATTCTCGGGAACCTAAATACGTAAAGTTTAAAAAATTTCACTGTCAGACGACTCATGCGTCTTGAACGTCCAAGACCAATTATTGCTGGTGGTAAGTAAATACCGATTAAAAATGCACCAAGAATCAAAATCGCAATAAACATGAGCAGATATTGACCAAACGCCGCGGTTATCATTGCAGTATTTGCTGCTGGTGCGCCAGGATGAATATTTGTCAGATTGACCAATGTATACAAGATACCACCAAAAACTACAACAATCAGAAGAGGCCAAATGATTGATACACCGAAATGTGAAAAAACATAATTCATTGAACGGAATATATTCGGTACAAAACGTTTCTCAAGCTGGGCACGTGTCATATGCGCTATCGCAACAGGAATTGACCAAAAAACGATCCAGATTAGCGCAATCGATGCGAAAAATAGAAAATCGTTTACCCACAACGATGTATTGAGGATTACTGGTTCGGTTGCATTATATAAGTTAAATGCGAATAGACCAAGTAAACCGATTAAAGCAGTTCCAATGAGACCGAATAGCAGCTTCCATGGGTGCAAGGCAAGAACGAAAGCAGAAGACAACTCAAGCAGGTACATCTTCGCTTTGTGGCTGAATAAATCGTAGTCATAAGGTGCTTTCAGCGGAATCGATGTCGAGAATATGTTAATCTGTTTTTGCTGCTGCACAACACTTTCACCTAACACTGGCTCGAAAGTTCTCAATCCAGCAGGTGCACCGGAATGTTTGAGATCATCTGAGATCTCGTCCTCGACAGGATCTGAATCGACAATTACTTCATCGTCCATAATTACCTCTGGTTCTATATCAATAACTTCTTCAATTGTAGGTTCATATTCAGGTTCACTTTCCGCAACCGGTTCGTCATCGTCTGCTATTTCGAAGTGCATCGGTTCAGGTTCTTTAATCATAAATTGATCATCAACGACCGATTCTTCAACTGGTGCACTATCTTCGCTCTCGAAAAGTGTATCCATTGCAGAATGATCATGCTCTGTATACGCACTTATCATCTGCTCATCATCATCTTTCATAGCCAGATTCAAATCACGAGCAGCGGGGACGGAAAATCCCTCGAAGTCCGCATCATCATCTTCGAAAAGCTTGTATTTATCAACATCGATACCCTCACCATCTGTAGCAATTCGTAATAGTTCATCTTCTGCGCCTTCTTCACCAGGTTCAGCATATAAGCTGAGTTCGATGCCCTCATGATATTCATCTAAAAGCTCTTTGATAATCTTAAGCTGATAGTCATCTAGATCATCAATAGATCTTAACTGCTCCAGTATATCTTCAAATTTTTCTTTGTTTCGGGTTTCCAGAGCATCACGCGCAATAACAACAAGTTGTGAAAATAATTCTTCTGTCACTGCTTTTCCTCCAAAGTAATATTGTATATATTTTAAGTCCTTGTTAGATTCATTGCAAACAATTATAATCCATTTACAAACAGATATGGTTGATTAATATAAAATTATTATAACTTTAACATTATTCATCATGTAAGTATTAACAATAATTTAAACCATATTATTAATTAACAATCCTAAAATCGTCATTCTTTAGATGAATTTTTAATAAAATGGGTATGAAAAAAATATTTTTTATCAACTACTTTGCATCTTTAGTGCAAAAAATACAATCAAATACAAGTTTTAAGATAATTCAAACTGCAGATTCAGACAGTACGAAATTCATTAATGCTTGTGAAATTGCGAAACACAGGCTGAAGACTGATGATATTGATGCATTGGTTGTGCGCACAAATTGCAGTGTCAATCATGAAATGCTTGATTTATTTCCAAAAGCTCGTGTTGTTCTTAGGGCAGGTCATGGATTCGACAATATCGACGTTGCAGAATGTTGCAAACGCAGTATTTATGTTTTTACGACAACAGGAGTTTTTTCGGATGCCACTGCTGATTTGACGCTTGGTTTGATGCTTGATGCTGCTAGACACATTTCGCAAGCAACCGTATCAATGCACGGAAGAAATTGGCGTAGGAGCAATTTCACCGGACTTGAGCTTAGAGGTGCAAAAGTTGGGATAATCGGGCTTGGTTCAGTGGGTTCAGCAGTTGCAGAGCGGTTGCTGTCTTTTGGATGTAAAATTTTGGTTTATGACCCTTACAAAAATCCAAATTCCCAACATCAAAGCGAATTGTCCGAATATGAATACCAACTTTACAAAAAGTTTCCCGATATTACCAAAATCAAAAAAAATGTTGAATTCCTCACATTTTCAGAATTGTTACAAACGTCAGACATTATCACTTTGCACGCACCATTAACCATCGAAACGTTACAAATGATTGATACTAAAGAACTTATAATGATGAAGAATTCAGCAATTCTGATAAACTCAGCAAGGGGTAAGCTTATCAACGAGCTGGCACTGTTCGATGCGCTGAGGAACAACGAAATCTCTGCTGCTGCCGTTGATACGTTTTCCGATGAACCGCCGACAAACTCAAAATTGCTTGAGCTTGAAAATCTGATTGCTACCCCGCATCTCGGAAGCAGAAC
>CAYZQB010000140.1:0-3648 GCA_964480395.1 uncultured Planctomycetia bacterium | reverse complement strand
AAGTCTCACCAAGATTCGCTTTCGCCGCCCGTGGCATCCACGAATTCCTGTCAAATTTAGATTAATGATTGTTTGCTTTAATATTCTGAACCAATAGTATTGAATTCCAGTACAATAATTTACAACTAAACAAATTATTGGGGGAAATATGTGCGAAGAATGGGAATTAAGACCTGCAAGAATTAGTAGTAGAGGTTCATATAATCTTGAAAAAGAAACAATTGAATTTTTCATTGAATCCAATAAATATAATTCAAATCGAATTACTAACTTGAATGAACCAAATTTAGTTGATTGGTTATTAAAATCTCCGCATGACTCTAAGTTACTTTGGGGGCTTGTAGGTTACAACCAAAAACCATTAATCTTTAAGGAAATTAAATATCCGATAATTGATGACACATGTATTACACCTGGAGATATTGATATTCTGATGACTTGCAGTGATACACCTATACAATCTGTTGGGATTCAATGTAAAAGAATAAAAGTTGATTACTCGTATACACCGGCAAAAGTAAATAAAATCAAAGATATTGAACGTGGAATTAAACAAAGCAATAAGATGCTTAGTTTATTCAAATTTTGGAAGAATTATTTATTAATTATTATTGAGATTGATGCTCATTCTCAAAAGGATAAGAATGTAATTTTCAGAGGATTAGGAGATAATGAACATCGAGAAATTTATCATACTACCACACAAAATGAATTACATGAAGAAATTGGATTAATATTTATTGAGGTTGTGCAACCCGCTGAGAACTCATATTTTGATTTGAGTAAAGCTGTTTTTATAAAGAATCGAGATGCAAAGATTCAAACACAACCATATATAACTAATAAAAAAGTATGGGTGTTAATAGAGAATAAAGAACTGTATGGATGTTTGTAATACTATGGAGTATTTTATATGGAAAAACTGATATAAAGAATTTATTATGCATCCAGAAATTATCGAATCTGCGAATAAATTCCCGACGCAGAGCGGGGTGTACATCTTCAAGGATGACGATGGAATCCATTTGTACATCGGCAAAGCAACCAACCTGCATAGTCGAATCCGTTCGTACCTGATTGACGGTGCGGACACACGACCACTCATCGGCTTGCTGAAACTTCGAGCAACTTCTCTCGAATTCCTCGTTACAAACGACGACCGCGAAGCATTAATCCTCGAAAACAACCTTATCAAGAAATTCAAGCCGCTATACAACGTGCATCTGCGCGACGACAAAACATACCTCTCAATCCGCGTTTCCATCCAAAAGGAGTTCCCGAAACTCACGCTGGTACGCAAATTCCGCAAAGATGGCGCAAAATATTTCGGTCCGTACACATCCGCATCCACGCTGAAAACGGGCATCGACGCAATCCGCCGACAATATCCTCTCCGCAGATGTTCAGACCACGAGTTCCGCAACCGCTCACGCCCCTGCGTTTACCATGATATAAAGCTCTGTCATGCGCCATGCGTCGGGAAAATCAGCAAAGAGGATTATGCTGAAGTTGTGAAAAAAATTATCGATTTCCTCGAAATCCGAAGTGAGGATTTGCTTAGGGATATGAAAACGGCAATGCTGCATGCAGCGGAAGTGTTGAGTTTTGAACTCGCTGCAACGTTGCGCGACCAGATTAACGCGTTGGAATTCATCCGCATCCGTCAGCACGCCCACATCCCGGACTTTCAAGACCGCGATGTTTTCGCTATTTATCGTGCTTCCGATGAATTGCAGATTTTTTCAACCCGCTATCGAGAAGGCAAACTGGTTGAGACATCGAGTCATCATTTTCGAACGCCTTTGCCAGACAGCGAAATCATGAACCAATTCCTGTCCATGTTTTACACCGCTGCGATAGAGTATCCGCGCGAAATCCTACTGCCTGTCAAGGTCGATGACGTGGAGATACTGCGAAATTATGTCAGCGAGAAGGCAAAGTGCCGAATCAGCATAAAAGTTCCAAGGCGTGGGCAACTCAAACGTCTGCTGGATTTAGCAACTGAAAACGCAAAGGCAGCATTTAAGGATACACTCAAGCAGGAAACGCTGGAGGAAGCAACTCTCAACGCGCTTCGAACAAACCTCGACCTCAGAAATTTCCCGATGAAAATCGAATGTTACGATATTTCAACGTTAATGGGCAAGCAGACGGTGGGTTCGCAGGTTACGTTTGTACACAGTAAGCCGGATAAGTCGCAGTATCGGCAATATAAAATCAGCGACGAGAACGCAAACAACGATTTTCACTCGATGGCGGAGATGCTTGGGCGTCGGTTGCGCAGGATAAACGAGGAAAATGATGAAGCGCCGGATTTGATTGTGATTGACGGCGGACGACCGCAGCTCAACGCGCTCAAGGATTTAATCAGCGATACGGGGTATGTGGGTGTGGATGTTGTAGGGATTGCGAAGCAGCGCAAGAAGCACGGGTCGATAAAGTTTCCGGAGCGGGTGTACAAGCCGATGCAGGATAAAGCAACGATTATCGAAGCGGAGACACCGGAGAATCATCTGCTGAAACGGATTCGCGACGAAGCGCACCGCTTTGCGATCGAGTTTCATCGGAAACTGCGGAAAAAGGCGGGTATCAAAAGCGTGCTGGATTCGATTCCCGGGCTCGGACCAAAACGCAGACATAAGCTGTTGGCGCATTTCGGTACGGTTGCAGCGATAAAACAGGCATCAGTCGAGGAATTATCCGCCATCGACGGCATCTCCCCATCCCTCGCCAAATCCATCCACTCCCACCTATCAAAAAAGGAAGATTAGCCACTAAGAACACGAAGATTCACTAAGGTTCGCTATCGCTAACAAAGAATGTTGGATTCTCCCATTACGTCATCCTGAGCGGAGTGAGAGCAGCGAACGAAGTTGAAGGATACAGGCTAGTCAAATCAGGATAAGGTTTAATGTAAGATGAATTATCCAATGTAAGTTTTGAATCTGATTCATTGCAAAACAGACAACATCAATCTAATGTATTCCTTGTTTTCTGATACGCTAGCCTGGATTCTTCGGTCTTTTCATTCCCTCAGAATGACATCGGGGGTGTATCGGCATCTCCCCATCCCTCGCCAAATCCATCCACTCCCACCTATCAAAAAAGGAAGATTAGCCACTAAGAACACGAAGATTCACTAAGGTTCGCTATCGCTAACAAAGAATGTTGGATTCTCCCAGTACGTCATCCTGAGCGAAGTGAGAGCAGCGAACGCAGTCGAAGGATCCAGGATAGTCAAATCAGGATAAGGTTTAATGTAAGATGAATTATCCAATGTAATTTTTGAATCTGATTCATTGCAAAACAGACAACATCAGTCTATCTTGCATCCTCGTTTTATGGTGTTCTAGCCTGGATTCTTCGGTCATTTCATTCCCTCAGAATGACATCGGGGATGTATCGGCATCTCCCCATCCCTCGCCAAATCCATCCACTCCCATTTAAGCAAGTGATATATTAAATACTAATTGTTCTTTAAAATCTTATTGTGAATTTCTTCAATTCTGTTTTCAATAAAATATTCTTTAAGTATCAAATCCGAAACCTTTGATTTGTATTTATTCAAATTTCTCATTGGTAAATATTTATAGTGTTGTAAAACACCAACTATTATTGATGGATGTATCCTTGTATTTCTTGAAAATT
>CAYZQB010000139.1:0-8605 GCA_964480395.1 uncultured Planctomycetia bacterium | reverse complement strand
CCATCAATTTATCTGAATCAGAGTCTTTCCAAGAACCATGCCAGTAATAGTTTTCGGCTTCATTGCCTGCGCTGTTTACAACTAAAATGCCGTTGTCCGCTAATTCGTTTGCAATGGCACAGACTCCTCCCTGCCCGTCACCATACCAATAACCATTCCAACCCAGTGACATCGAGATAACGTCGATATCGTTCGCAATGCAATAATCCTTGGCTTGTTCAAAGTCATTATCATCAGAAATGATAATCAGATAGAATTCTGCATTTGGTACGAAATCATAAACGATTGCAGCACATTCGGTGCCGTGGTAGTAGGTTCCCGGAAAACCAGAACCGGTAAAATCCACTCCTGTATAATTACTTGTGAAATCTCCATTGGTAATAAATGTGCTTAAGTACTGAAATCCTGAATCAATGATAGCGACCTTGATTCCGCTACCTGTATAACCAGCACTGTGCCAGTTGGGGGCACCAACAAGCGAAAATCCTTCGGATGTTATTGCTGTATTCTTAGCTAAACGAACTTGTCTTATTTGCTTGATTTCCGGGAATTCATCGATAATTCTTTCGAGTTTGTTAACGGGTATGTAACATTTGAGCCACTTCTTCCCGAAAACAGTATTTTCCAATTCATATCTTTTGACTTCGTTTGCAGTTATCAATTCCTCAGCACCTTCGTCTAATTCGATGACAACCTGAACCTTGTTGCCTTTTGCTTTAAAACCGATTGAATCGGCGAAACTTGAAAATTCCTCGTCAGTCCCCAGATTCGCATTGTATTTCTCGAGCAGGTATGGCACCGGAAATTTTATCCTTGCATCGTATTTGGATTTCAAGTGAGTAAACTGCGTGAAATCAATCTTCCCGGGATTCTCGTCATCGGATATGGTAACACTTTGAAAGCAAAACAGGACTAATACTAGAATCATGATTGATATTCGTGATAACTTCATTTCATCCCTCCATAAAAACATATTGTAATAGAACACTTTACACAAACAATGAGTTTAAATCTCTGGAATAATACCACAAAAATCGTACATTTACAATATCCGATGTAAAGAAAAAGTTTTTATTTAATAGAACTATTAAGAATGAGATTTGGATGGTTCGTATAGCTACATCCAAAAGCCGATTGCAAAGATTAACAAAAAGAAGATTACAGCAAGACTTTGTGCGGAATCAGAGGATTGGTCGAAGTCTAAGGACAGAGCGATTAGCATTTAGATACTGAAACCTGAATAATGTAACTGTTTTATTTCTGTTGACTTCTGAGCTGTTCTGCCTAAATATCCGGTTCGATAATCCTCGAATTCGATGGCAACTATCAGGACAACGATCCGTATTCTTGGTATTGGGATTATGCAGAATTGTTAATTTATGATGGAAATTCATGGGTTACAATCGATACTTAAAATGATGATTGGAGTCCAAACGGTCAGCAGTAATTTCAGTTTGAAAAAAAAGCATATGCCGACAATTGAGATGATATCAATCAATGCTACACGTGTTCCAGATCTTCCAAAACATGAAGGATTCGCTTATTTTGCTGAAGAAGGTGTTGATTCACATCGCAAGAATTTATTTTGCGTCTTATAGTCTTTTGTTTCTAGAATTTGAGCATTTATTTGCAATATAATTGCATTCGGTTGCTAATTTACAGATATTGTGCTTAGTATTTAATCTTAATCTCACCATTTCCCGACCAAACACCTTTTGTGGTTGATTTATCTGTGTTTCCAGCAGCATCGTAGTAGCTTGAACCGCCACCACCAGCATTAGCCCAACCACCACCGCCGCCATAGTAGCCACCACCGCCACCGCCACCGCCGTCACCATAACCTTTACCTCTTCCACCAATTCCAAGTACACCGATAAATGCACCATGAGCAGTATCTGCAGTTCCACCAGCGGTTTGAGTTCCACCACCGCCACCTTGCCAACTTGTTGTTTGACCAGCATCACCAGTTAATCCTCCACCAGCACCACCTGTTGTGTACCAGCCACCACCACCACCACCAGCACCAATAATCTTTCTATCAGTTAGTGATGTTCCGCCGATGCGTATATCTGATGCACCACCACCGGTTCCAGTTCCTGTTGCAGAGTCAACTCCTCCACCACCGTTCCATCCGCCTGTTGTTGCATTAGAAATATTAGTTCCCTTTCCTCCTACATTAACTTGAATTGTATCACCAGGTGTTACAGGTAATTTAGCTTTTGCACTTCCGCCTTTTGCACCTGTTCCGTTGATTGAGTTTCCCCCTTCTGCACCAAAACACTCTACCACGATGCTTGTAACACCTGCGGGAATAGTCCATTGCTCTGCAGCACCAGTGTATGTGAAAGTTTTTGTAAGCTCAGCACGTCCTTCACCAGTTAGTGGAATATCTAGTGGTGTAACTTCATTTGTTCCATCATGAATAAAAGTCAAGGTATCGTTGAAAGTTGTGTTTGCAGTTGGTGTGAATTTGACTGCAAGCATGATTTTCGCAGCAACTGCGACAACCTGTGGGAAATTAATGACGTTTCCGTTTGAATCCTTCAGCGAATCAATGGTAAATGCTGTACCTGTTGCCAAAGTTGCAGAAGTTACTGTCAACGGGTCAATGCCTGTGTTCTCGATTTCACAAATTTGGGTTGCTGGCATTGTTGTTGCAACACTTCCGAAATCCCACGGTGATGATTGGCTCAGCGTAATCTGTGGGTCAACGTCGATTGCTTCACCTGTTAATGGGTAAAGAATCGGTGAGTTTTCATTAACTGCATTGTGATAAATTTCAAGGTTCGCATCGTAGTTACCAATAACTATTGGATTAAATGCAATTGTAATCGTTTTTGTCGTACCGGGCATAACGTTAATCGGAACTGGACCACCAGCGGATATGCTATAAACTGAAGCACCTAAACCGGTGAATTGTAAATTGCTGATTTCGAGGTCTGCAGTTCCAACATTTTCGATGTCAAGGTCATGCGTATGCGTTTTGTTAATCAGTTTTTTATCGAAATCGAATGTAGTATCTGATAACACAATTCTCGGAACCGGCAACCCAACGCCAATCAAATCCACTTCTTTTACCTTTGTTGATGCGTCGTGAATAATTGATAATAATCCGTTAATTGTACCTGCAGAAGTCGGCACGAATAAAATCGACAACGTGTGTTCAGCGTTTTTGTCGAGATTGATAGGCATGGTTCCACCTGCTGTGATAACGTAATCATTTGATCCTGTAATCGAGATGTTCGAGATAATCATCGTTTTGTCGTACTTGTTTTTGAGCACAACATCGATAGAGAAGTCATCGCCGATGTTTACCGTACCGAAATCAAGCTTGCTTGGTGTGAGCTTCAGTGTCTTCGATTCAGAAGAACAGCCAACGAAAATTGCACCTGCAACAAACAGCATGCAGAAAACAGTTAATTTTAATCTGCCATTAACCATAAAACCTCCTTCAAAATTTGCTTATAAAAGAATTGTATAAAACTGCATTTCAATATCGATTAACAGATAAACATCATATTGCCTATTTAGTTATAGTACTTATATTTTGTTCTATAAATATTTTTATTATCAAATAAATATTAGTCAGAAAGTGTTGAACCAATGTTTGATAAAAGCTACACGTTGTTAAATTCAATTATAGTTGATGTTGATTTCTCCGTTACTGCTTTTTACACCTGCAGTATTCCTCTTGTTGATTCCATCGTTGTATGAACAACCACCCCAGTACCGTTGCTGAAGCTTTACCGATTGGTGAGATTATCTTTCTGATTGATTTCTAAATGGGACCTAAACAAAGCCAAATTGTTGACAAAGCGGTCTTATCGGTTTTCGATGGTTTATAATCTTGCTAATAGAAGATAGTAAATAATGTGCTATTATTTAATTTTTGATATTCGCTGAAGTGAAAAAAAGGCTTTTCAAATGTTCGATAAGTTGTTGAAATCTAAACCTTGCTTTATCTCTGATTTTTTCCTCTTTGGAATCGAACTCTTTTTTAAGAATTTCTTTCCAGTTTATTAATCTATTGTCTTTTGTTGAAAGATACACACCAAAGAGCGTAAAATCTTTCAATCCATAACCGGGTAAAACTAATTTCCTACCTGGTGGATTAATCTTTGTTTCATTGGAATTGTCGATATCCAGCAGGTATAAACCATCTGTATCAATATAAAACAGGTAGAGATAAGCAGTATATTTAACATTTATTTGTAAATTAACATCAACCCCGACTTCTTCAGTAACATGAATATTGAAATCTGTGAGTTTTTCTTTGCTCTTAACTAATTTCTCAAAATCATCTTTGAGCTTATGCCATGATAAATCTGGCAACATATTCTTTATCAAATCATACTTTTTGATTATTGTGTGATGGTATTTCTTGCCGATTGTATCAATCTCATTTTTTAGGAGACTGATTTCTGTAAAAGCCTGTGATATAAAATTCTCTTTAACATAATAATCAATCATCTCAAGTTTGTAGAGTATTGATTTCTCCGCTAAAATCTTCCTACAAAGTAAAGAAAGTTTGTTATATCCGTTTCTATCGTACAACATTCTTAACTGTTTCAAATCATTTTCAACATATCCAGTTTGTTCAAGCATAGTAAGACGTTCTTCTGGAAACAAATCATAACGGTTTATCCTAATTTCAGAGTAATAAATAACTCTTCCATCCTTTTCAAAATATTCAGTTCTGCAAACCTCAGCTTTGATTATTGTCCCGATTGATTTTTCTTTCAGCTCATAAACAATTGACTCACGGAACTGGTTATCTTTCACACCAAGTACAGTTAACTCACTCTTAATATTAACATTACGTGTTTTCTGTAAATCTGTTCTGGCATTTGTTTCTGATTTCTCACGAGCTTTTTCATGAGAAATATCAATCCCAATGCCATAGCTATAGATATATTCACCATCAATAACATAATTTTCTTCCCACCAAGTTGGCGTACTGGTGATTGAACAAGATGTGAAAAACCATATCGTGAGAAAAGAAACAACATACACTGCAAATCTCATTTGACCCTCGTTTTTTCTGTTAATATAAGTATTATATTACAGTTAAACGTTTCGGTAATACAGAAATAATTATCTGAGGTTGAAATGCAATTTCACATAAGAATTTTCATTATACTGTGTGTGTTTTGTCTTGTTTCATGTGGAACAACCGAAAAACCCATTGATAACAAAGAAAAAGAATTTACAACTCAAGGTGATTCTGAAATTACTGATCCACCTCATCAAAAAGCAGATTTTGAGCTTAAGAAACTAACAGAAATCGAAGTTCCATTCGCTGAAAATCAAATCATTAAAAGTGAAGCTAAACTAAAAGATGAAGGCGGTAAGAAAATTGCTCTTCTCATTTTCGCTGAGGAGTACAGCAATGAGTATTACAACATTGATATTGCGAAATCAGGAAATCTTCTGGAAAACCTTCAAATATCTTTGAGAGAGAATCTCGATTTCAATGAAGTAATTAGCTTGTCTGGTAAAGATGTCACTGAAAGTGCAATAAAACACAAATTTAAACAGATTTCAGATAATCTGCTACCACAAGACACGGTTCTCATTTATTACTACGGGCATGGATTTACGAGCAAGAATGAAATATTTTTTTTCCAATACTGGACAGAATTTGAAAATAATAACTGGTCTGACACACTCAGCAGAAAGTTTTTTCATAAATTGTCATATTCATTAAAAGAACACACCCCTGAATCGAAGATTATACTGATTTTTGACGCTTGTAAACCGGCGATGGATCTTGCACCACCTGCACCGGTAGTTACAAAGGAAAGTCTTGCAGATGCTGAGATTTCATCATGTTCAAATGGTCAATTCGCTAAGGTAAACATTTTCACACCATCATTTTGTGACACAATCAGAGAGAATGATGACCGATTGACACTTAGTTTATCTGAAGTATTTACACAAACGACATCAAAAGTTCTAAAAATAACAAACGAAAAACAAATGCCGGAGTTTTTAGGTTCAAATTCGATCATGCTTCGAACAGGAAAAGGCTTCAAAGTATCGTTTACAATGCATAATGCTAAATTTCCAGACCGCAAACTGCAGTCGAACGATTCAGAAATCAAACTCAATTCTCGCTCAATGTCTGCACCTTGTGTGTTTGAAGGTGTAAATGAAGGTGATTATGTTATCTCTGCAAAGTACGATGGTTATCTCTGGCGTACAGAAATTCGGAGTTTAGGCGACTCAGATAAATATAAAAACTTCGACATCCCATTGCTACCTGAATTTATCATCATCCGAGGAACCCTTGATTACAAGGAACTCAAAGGTGTTCAACCTTCAGAAGTTTCAGTTGAATTTCAAGGTAAAAAACTGAAAGGTATTGAGGGATACCACATAATTGAATGTAAAGCTAATAGTGAAGGCTATTTTGAACTTAGAATCCCTTTATTGCCAACTGAACCAGTATTGAACTTCTCAATTGTCCGTAGTGGTAAGAAAGTAACAATTGGCAAAACCCAACTCAATATTTTGCGGAAATATCACGCACCAATTACAAATGTACATCAAAACGTCCAATATCAGCCTGTTGAAGTGTATGACATTCCAAAATTTCCACTTAAATACGAAGTTGAAAGGGATTTTTCAATTGCTCAAACTGAGACAGTTGGTGATATTAAAATTCCAAAATTACAACTTGTAAATCCATCAAGTAAAATTTCTTATGAAAGTTTTGTTGATGCGCTTAAAGCTGTTATTAATAAGAAAACATCAGATGAGAAATTTTTCAGAAATACAAAACTTAGTAATATTCATCTCAAAGCAATCATGGAAAGTGAGGAAAATCCTGAAACTGATATGAAATTAAAGGCAATTGCTCAACAAATTTTCTTATTTGAGTGTTTCAGGTTTTACACAAGCAATCATGAAAAGGGAATTTTACATCTAATGCAGTACATCGGTGATGGAAATTTCGATGGTGATTATTTATACAAAGCTAAAAGACAGCTCAGCATTTGGTTTAATAGTGAAGGTTTTTTACTAAGCAAACCTGAAAAATTCGACCGTGCAAAGAATTATTTTCTCTCTGCAATGTATTATGCGGTCAAGGAAGATGAAAAATCGATTTTCAAACAAAATTTGCATGATTTGTATGTTCTCAAAATTCATACCCTAATGGACAAAGCACTTCAAGATAATACTTTTGCTGATGTTAAAACCTTGCTTGATGAAGCAATAATAAATGTCTCACCGACAAAGGAAATACAGGAATTCAATGAATTTCTGAAAAGAGAAAAACAGCATCCAATTTTGAAAAGAGCTTATGAAGAGGGAGCATCTCATTATCGTCAAGGAAATTTTGAAGTTGCAGAATTGATTTTGGCTGATATTGCTGATTCTTTGAATCCATATTATTCAAAATTCGCTCACGAATATCTTGCAACACTAAAATCCGAACTTTACAAAATGTACTATAAACAGGGATTAAACAACCTTAATAATGAGAATCCTGATGACGCTTTTTTATATCTGTTGTATGCTTACATAAATGCAAACGATAACGAGAGAAAAGTCTGTGATGTTTACTTTTCTGAGTACTTCAAACACCCAGATTTTACGAAGATTTTTGATGAAAATGAATCCATAAGCGATTTATCAACATTTTATGAAAGCATAAATAATATATTCTTAAAGCAGAAATTAATCAACCGGATTGACCCCTCAGCCGGAAACCAAGTAAATAAATGCGAATACATGACCGACCACGAACAAAAATACTACCAGATCGCAAAAAATGGAAGCATCATTGAATGCAGCAAATTTCTCACTAAGTTTCCAGATAGAAAATACTCAGATGAGATATTTAAGCTCAAAAAACAAATGGAAAACGAAGATGAAGCTTACACAAAAGCGAAGAATGGAACATCAGTGGATTGTGAAAAATTTTTGAGTAAATACCCGGACAGTGAAAATGCATCAGAAATACAGAAACTTAAAAAGCAAAGAGAAGAAGAAGTAGAACAACAACAATTAATCAAAGAAAATCAGCGTATTTTTGATGAGATAATGTGTGGCAATTATTCGAATCATGAGAAATTGAAAGATATTACACCTGAAGTCGCTCGTGAACTCGCTAAATACGAATACTCGCTTTCCTTGAACGGCTTGAGCTCTATAACTGAGGAAGTTGCCCATGAACTCGCTCTACATAGTAATGAGCTTTCCTTGAACGGTTTGTGCTCTTTAACTGTTGAAGTCGCCCATGAACTCGCTAAACACAATAGTAGACTTTACTTGAACGGCTTGAGCTCTATAACTGAGGAAGTTGCCCGGGAACTCGCTAAACATAAAAATTGGCTTTACTTGGACGGCTTGACCTCATTAACTGCAGAAGTTACCCGAGAACTTGCTATACACAATGATGGGCTTTCCTTGAACGGCTTGAGCTCTATAACTGCGGAAGTTGCCCAGGAACTCGCTAAACATAATAGTCTGCTTTGCTTGGACGGCTTGAAATCAATTACAGAGGAACTCGCCCGGGAACTCGCCAAACACAATAGCTATCTTTCCTTGAAGGGCTTGAGCTCTATAACTGCGGAAGTTGCCCAGGAACTCGCTAAAC
>CAYZQB010000138.1:0-8654 GCA_964480395.1 uncultured Planctomycetia bacterium | reverse complement strand
CTTTGCCATCTTGGATGAGATGCATCATCTGTTTTGCTTTTTTGCTTCCCATTTGACAAGGGTTGCAATATCCGCATGATTCATGTGCGAAAAAGTCGATGATATTCACAGAAGCATCAACCATATCAACTGTATCATTGCATACAATAATCGCGCCTGAACCGAGCATGCTTCCTGCTGCTGCCACGCTCTTATAATTCAATTTAATATCAATATCAGTTATGAACTGACTTGACGCTCCACCAGGTTGACATGCTTTGAACTTACCCTTGATACCGCCAGCCATTTCAATCAACTCAGCAAGTGAAATGTCCATTGTCGTTTCATAGACACCGGGTTTGTTAACATGACCGGAAATGCAGAAAAGCTTAGGACCGGGAATATCAGTGTTGCCGATCTTCGCAAATGCTTCACCGCCGTTAGTTACGATGTACGGCACATTTGACAGAGTTTCAACATTGTTGATTGCCGTTGGTCCCTGCAATACGCCTACCTGCGTCGGAAACGGCGGTTTCTCACGGGGATAAGCGCGATTTCCTTCAACCGACTCAAACAATGATGTTTCCTCGCCGCAGACATATGCGCCAGCACCCACAAAAAGAATCATCTCATGATTAAAGTTTGAACTCAGAATATTGTTTCCAAGCAATCCAATTGCTTCAGCTTCTTTAATTGCTTTTTCCAGAATTTTGATTTCCTGAAAATATTCACCGCGAATATACAGATAAGATTTTTGTGCACCCAATGCATATGCTGCAATAATCATGCCTTCGATAAGCAGATGTGGATTTTTCCCAAGAATCACTCGGTCTTTGAAAGTTCCCGGTTCACCTTCATCAGCGTTGCAAACGAGGTATTTCTTCTCAGCTTTTTCACCTGAGACAAACTTCCATTTCAGACCGGTTGGGAAACCTGCACCACCACGTCCGACGAGTTTGGCTTTCTCGACTTCCGCAATAATGTCCGATGGTTTCATTGATAATGCTTTACGTAAACCTTGATACCCGCCGTTTTGCACATAAACTTCCATTTCATGTGAATTCGTGGTTTCTATGTTTTTGGTGAGGATCTTTTCCATTATTTCCCCTCCTTATATTTTTTTACAATTTCCCGTACTTTTTCAGGTGTGAGATTCCCGTATGGTGTCTCATTAACAAGCATTGCCGGAGCAATATCACACAATCCGAGGCATTCAACAGGTATTAACGTAAATAACTCGTTAGATTCACCCATCTTCAGATTAAGCTCAGATTCAAGTGCCTTGTGAACTTCAGGAGCCCCTGAAATATGACATGATAAATTTTCGCAAACACGAATCACGTATTTGCTTTGCTGCTCTGTTGTCAGCATTCCATAGAAAGTTGCAACACCGAAAACCTTTGATGTCGGTAGGTTGAACTCAGTACTGATTGCTTTAATTGCTTCCTTCGAGATTACGCCGTACCTTGCTTGTACTGCTTTAATCACAGGAAGAAGCGAATCGCGAGCGGTACCGAGCACTTCCACCAGTTCCCTTACAACTTTACAGACGTTGCAGGTACTCGTTTGCTCCATAAAACCTCCATATCTTTAATGAGGATATTAAGATGTAAATATCAAATTATCGAAGAATTATATATAGCTTAGTGAACATATTCACAAAAGAAATTGGCTTAAATCACGATTTTGTCGATATTAATAATGTATATAACGCACGCAAATAACATTTCAAAGTGAATTTAATTCAAATTTCCACGGTGAATTTTACCGATATAAAATGTGAACATATTATTTTTTTATGCATGTGAAATAATTGATTTTGCGAGGTTAAGATGTTCGATCAGAAGCAGAATGATAATAAACGTAGAAATGATGGCAAATTGATTAACTATTTCCGACCATTTCTTGGCAATAATACGGATGATATTTTCAAAAGTAAATTCGTACAAGATTATTTCAGCACAATTTTCGAGAAAGTTGGAGTTGTGCGAATAATGTACCGTTTCAGCACACCTGTCAGCCAGAGAAACGATCGTGTTCAGTACTGGGAAGAAATATGCAATTTCACAACTGAACTTGGGAATCTTGTATATTCACATGGTGGTTTGCTTTCATACACTGATTTCAATACATTGCATGCTCATTGGGGATATCCGGTAAACCATGAAGATAATTTATTCAGAAAGATGCTCGATTTTGCTGTGAATTCAATTCAGGTGAACAGACCGAGAAGCACACTAAATTTTGTCGTTTTACTTTATTATGGACAGGCATTTGTGGGTAGTATTGGAACCAAGTTGAACCAGACATACCTTGCAGTGCCCGATTTATTCATGAATCTGCCAAGTGTTGACAATCTGCAAAATGGAATTTGTTCTGACAAAAAAACTCGGGAGATGCTAATAAAAGAGATAGGCAAAGAAGCAGAAATTATCTATCCAATCGATAACTTGTCCCAAGCGTAATTATGACTGTTTTTCGTTAGTCAATTTTGATATTATTCCAGATGTATAAGTGAAACTTTTTTAGGGGATAAAAATGCATGCGCAAATAATTCAACTGATTATTGCCTACACACTTGTTGGTGCTTTTGTTTTCACAGTCATTGTAACTCTTTTGTCGATGGTAGGCTGGATTAAATTCGCTGATAAAGCACAGCAAACCAAGCTTTTTAGCATTCTTATCGTTGAACTCATTATCGGTGTACTCGGTTTCTTCTTTAATTTCCTTAATTACAGCCCGTCAGGCGTACAAGGACAAATTCAGGAAGAAGTACGCAACGAATCTACATTGGATACACTTTCTTCTTATGTACAAATGCTAACTGATTCTCTCAAAACACAGACACCGCCTGATTACTCAGTGTTGGAAGCCGAAATTAGTATGCTGAAATTTCCTGCTGATTCAGAGATTGACAAAGAACACAAAGCAATTCTGGATATTTTCACTAAAACCAAGGATACCTCTCCTGAAGAAATATTCATGACTGAGGAAAATACACGCCATCGCATTGAGACTTTCGTTCAAAATGCTAAGATTTATTATGAAACAGGAAAATATGGTGAAAAAGAGTAAAAAATCAAATAGTATAGAATCTTAAGATGGGATTTGATTTACTTAAAAATAAATTCTAAAATCTCCGATTATGCACCTTTACCCGAAATGGAGAAAAAATGAAAATATTGATTTGTGATGCATTCGATGCAGGTTTGCCTGGGAAATTGGCTGAATTCGGCGAAGTTTTCGATGACATGGGAAGACTTGCTGAAGCTGAAGTTGCACTGATTAGAAGCAAAACAACTGCGGACAAAGAATTTATTGACAAAGCACCAAATTTGAAACTTATCATTCGCGGAGGTGTCGGCATCGACAATATTGATGTTGAATATGCGAAAACCAAAGGAATTACGGTTCATAACACACCGGCAGCCTCAAGTCCTGCGGTTGCAGAGCTTACAATGGCTTTGTTGCTTGGTCTCATTAATCATATCCCAGCATCGGATTTATCTGTCAAAGAGGGCAAATGGGAGAAGAAAAAGTTCAAACGAACAGAACTTTTAGGTAAAACTCTCGGTCTTCTCGGTGTAGGTAGAATCGGGACTGAAGTTGCAAAGAGAGCAGCAGCATTCGGTATGAACGTTATTGCGTATGATCCATATCTCCAAACTCATGAAATAGCAACACTTGTCGAAAAATTGGATGAATTTCTCGGAAAAGTAGATTTTATGTCAATTCATACACCTTTAACCGATGAAACCAAAGGCATGGTTAACAAGAACATGTTTGCGAAGATGAAAGACGGTGTCAGAATCGTCAATACAGGCAGAGGTAAGGTCGTCGATGAAAAAGACATTGTCGAAGCGCTAAAGTCCGGCAAACTCGCAGGTTTCGCAAACGATGTCTGGTACAAAGATGATGCAGAAAACACGGAAATCCTTCGAGAAGCACAGAATACCGTACTGACCCCTCACATCGGCGCATCATCAATGGAAAACCTGCTTAGAATCGGTGAGATAATCGTTGACATCATCAAAAATTTCAAATAAACAGGAAAAATTACATTCTTTACCTTGTAAATGATGTAGTGGCACAGGCTTCCAGCATGTGTCTTTGAGTGCTGCAACCAATGTCAGGCAAGGATGCCTGACCCACTAATCTATTGCTCAATATTTATGTAATGCGCAATAGTTTGTGGTTTTTCGAGTTTAACCAACATAAAAACATACTTATTGACCGGGATTCTTTAGAAGTGGTGTACCGGAACTGGCAGTGATCCCCCAATCCTTCGAAGACTTGCTGTTTTGGTCGGAAGTCCTGTAAATACACTGAGATCCTGGTAACAAATTGATATAATCGTAAACTCCCCAGCTGAAGCCTGACGGACAATGATCAGGCGTTGCAACGCCAACATTACCGAAGCAAACATAATCGATAGTAATACCGTTAGCATCCTTAAGAATTACTTCGTAATCACCTGGAAATGCGCCACCTCTATTCCAAAGCAGGTTATTACCAAGGAAGAAATGAGGTAGCGTAGTGCCAACGTTGGTATCATCTGCAACAATATGCGAATAATCACCAATAAATGAACCTTGACTGAATCGATACGTAATTTCAAGGTCTGTTGATTGCCAGCATTCAATTGTCCAGCCGCTGAGATCAACGCTTGAGCTTCCACGATTTCTAAGCTCAATCCAATCGCCATACCCACTCGGAGAGTCTCCTGTCTGGCATTCGTTAATAACAATACTTGGTCCAGTATCACCGCTAAGTTGCACATTCGCAGGATAAGTTGACATACTATGATACACTTTCAATGCCGAAATGTGCTGTACACCATTGACTGTAGGTTTGAAAGTAACACTAATCGATAATCTCTGACCGGCTGCAAGCGTTGTGCTGTATGGTGACAGAACAATACTACCTGTATTTTTTTTCACTTCGCTAATATTAAAATCGTTCGAATTTCCTGGCTTCAACTCGATTTTATTTATACTTAAATCCAGTACACCAGTGTTTTCAATGCTAAATTCATGCAATGAATCATTTCCAACATCCACTTTGCCATAGTAAAAATCATCCGTTGAAATTTTTATATCCGGTGAAGGTTTCCTGGCTTCACCAATGAGATCGATAATATGAACCGATTGAGTGGAATTGTGATAAATAGACAGTATTGCATAAGATTGACCGGTGAAAATCGGTGCAAAAGACACTTCAATTTCAAAAGAACATTCATCGGGATATGCAAATTTCGGTAAAACAACCGCTGGCAGATCATCGCAATTAATTTCAAAATCTGATGCATCCGGACCCGAAATCAGAATCTTGCTTAAAATCAGCCTGCCTGAACCGATATTTTCAATTGTAAATTTTTGTGACTTTTTATAACCTGTATAACCAATACCGAAATCGAATTTTGTTGCTGGTACGTAAAACTCTGGTTTACCACATCCTACACCCATAAGATTGACGTTATATGTTGCAATATCAGCATCGGTTTGAATTTGTAGAATCGACGATCTTTTACCCTCGTCTTTGGGTGAAAACCAAACAAACAGAAATTTACTCTCATTTGCCGGAATTGAAATTCTTGTATTCGCTCCCTCAACCGCAAAATCACCAACATTGCTACCCAACCAATCAATTCTCATGATCCGTCGTGTAAAGTCTGAATGATTCTTTACTTCGAGTTCAATATATACGGATTCATTAACTTTAATCTCACCGAAATCAAATGAATCAACCGAAACACGTATGGCATCAAATTTTGCATCGCAATGTATTGGTAGAATACAGGATAGAAGTACTGCAATCGCAAGAATGGGGGTTTTATGCATTAACCACACTCAAAATAAAGAATAACGTCCAGCATTAAATATACTAAAAGTTTCAGAAAAAGAAATTGTTTTCGTAATAATAATAAAAAAAATCCTGACCGAAAATCAGGATTTTTATATTTTCATTGTGATTTATTGTCCAGGATTCTTGGTTCCCTTGTCTGGACTTGGTGAACCTCTTTGGTCCCAGTCATTTGCTGAGTAAGTGTTAACTCTTGTTTTCCGGAAATAATTAACGATGCTTCCGCCAGGTACTGCAGCACCGTTCCAGCTTAAGTTTGATGGTATATGTTCGGGTGTACTCATATTGAAGAACATATAATCTACACCATTTGCATTATTATCGGTTAAGATTGTTTCCCCACCATCCCCCGAACTCCACATAATATTATCGTTAATGTAATAATCACCAGAACCACTCGTTTCATAAATGATAACACAAGAATTTGCGGGAATTACTGACTGTGCAGGGAAAGTTAAGTTTCCACACATTTTATTTGTACCGCTGCGTAGATACCAGCATTGTATATTCCAGCCGGAAATGTCAACAGGCGATGAACTAACGTTATACAGCTCGACATAATCGCTAGATCCCATATCGCATTCATTTATCAAAACTGGGAATCCAGTAGAACCTTCGAGTGGAATATCTGTTGGTGAAGTTGCAGCATTGTGAGTGATTTTCAAAGTTGAAGTTTTGCTCTGTCCATCAGTTGTTGGTGAAAAACGAACAGTAACAATACATTTCGTTCCAACCACGACTGTGCATGCATATGGCGCACTTGCAATCGGTGTTCCATTGTTGTCAACCGATAAAACCGAGAATTCTGTTGAAGTTCCTGCAATAATCTCAATGCTGCTGATATCAAGGTCAAGAATACCTGTACTCTCAATTTCAAATTCCTTATCCTCATCTTTTCCAACCGAAACACCGCTAAATTTGTAAGTGGTCGGATCGACTGTAAGGTCAGCGAATGGATCTGCACCCAATCCTTCAAGCGTAACTGAAAAAGGTGAACTAACTGCATTATGTGTTATTTCAAGTGTTGCAGAAGACTGACCAGCAGCAAGCGGACTAAATTCAATAGTAAACTGATGTTTGAAATCTGTTGGATAAGTAAATTCCGGATGAACCGTAACAGGCGCATTCCCAGCAGTTATCGTATAATCACCCGCATTCGGTCCAGTTAAAGAGAATTGAGCAATTGATAAATCACCGGTACCTTTATTGGAAATTTCGAAGGTAAAACTTTTTGGAAACCCAACATAAACTTTTCCATAATCATGTGTTGAGAAATCTATCTCAAACTCCGGTGTTTCCTTTCCATTGCCGGTTAAATCCACCGTAAATGGTGTTTTTTTCGCAGTTGAATCGAATTCAAGAACAGCAATTCTATAACCTGCAGCTTTTGGTTCGAATTCAATAGTAATTTGTTTGATTTCTTTAGATTGAAGAATGTATGATCCTGCACCGATAATCGAGAAGTCAGCCGCATTTGTTCCAGTAAGTCTGAAGTTTTCAATGTTGTATATCTTACTTGTTGTATTTTCGATTGTAAGTTGAACCGAGTCTTTGTCGCGAAGTGCAATTTCACCGAAATCGAACGATTCAAAACCGAGTACGATTTTCTTTCCACCACCAGAGTCGCAACTAATGATAATGCTTATCAACGAAATGAACAACATGAGAAATAATTTTCTTGAATCCATTTTTCACCCTCCGAAAAATGACAATAGAATATTACTAAAATCGATTTTACATTATTCTTATTTAATTGAGTGTACTTTTACACATAATGTTCAACTGTAGTTTATTTTGCAATTCGTTGAATAATTTGAATAAAAAGAACTATTCAGCAAACGTGAAATCCTTAAATCTGTCTCGACATCAAAACTTGATTTATATTATACATCATTAGACTGATTAGTCCAACAACTTCAATTATTAGTAAAATGTGTTGAAAAACGGTCAGATGCGCTTACTCAAAACCTTCATCATCCTCTGCTGGATACATGATATCCTTGTTAAATCCGACACCACCCTCCTGCTTGTCCTTGCCGTAGCATATGATTGAAATGCCGTATTCTTCATCGTTAATAAATTCGAAATCGTTTCCCCATGGGTCTTTTGGCAATGATCTACCCTGTAGCAGCGGATTCCATTTGTCTTCCCAATCAGAAGGTCCGGTCATAAGTTCTTCAAGTGTTTCAGGATATTCACCGGCGCGAAGCTTGTAACGCTCAACTGCATTGAAAATCATTTTGACATCACCTTTGGCAACGCCAACTTTTGCTTCATCGTCGGTACCGCCGACGTTGACAGCAACCATGGTTGCGAGAATACCGAGAATTACGATAACAACCATTAATTCAACAAGCGTGAAACCTTGTTTTGCAAGTCTAAACATATCTGCTCCTTTATTTTGATAATCATTTATTAAATTAAACACTTAATATACAAAAAAGTTGAGAGAACATTTTTTTCTTTTTCTGTTTCCATCAGGATGGTTAATTTGAAAATTGTCAGTAGGACAGGCATCACTGCCTGTCATTGCAGATGTTGCTAGACACAGGCAGGGATGCCTGTGCCACCATTTCTTCTCGTTCCCAAAGTCCTCTTTGGGAATGTACTTAAAAGCGAAACTCAGTTTCGCACAAAACAGAGTTTTTATGATAAGTGTGTTCCCAAACAGAGTTTAGGAACAAGGGAAAATGCTGACGCACTCTCCTGTCATTCCCGCGAAAGCGGGAATCCAGTCTTATCAATGGATCAGGCATTGATTTAGCGATAGTTAGCGTTTTGCAGGCGTTAAGCAAAGAAATCCGCTATACATT
>CAYZQB010000137.1:0-8717 GCA_964480395.1 uncultured Planctomycetia bacterium | reverse complement strand
GCAGCAGCGGAAAAAGCAGAAGCAGAGAAGGCAGCGGCGGATAAAACGGAAGCAGAGAAAGCGGAGAAAATCAAGGAACTGCAGGAAATAAAAGAAAAAGTTCTCAATGCAAAAGATGCATCATCACGTGCATTAGTATTAAACTCGATTCTCATGAAAGCAAGCAATGATGCAGATTATCGCAACCTCTTAAAATCTGAAATACTGGTCGATACGCTGGATAAAAGTATATTAAAGGAGGTTTTAGAAGCGATTGCTGCCATCGGTAACAACACTACTGAATTATTGCTTGAGGATTATATCGCAAACCTTCTTGTCTTGCGTATAAACGAGGAATACAACGAAAGAATCGACAAAATCATTAAAATTTATCCGCAAGAACGACTTTCCAACAGTATTAGTGGAATTTTGACTGGTGTGAAGGAAATTAGCTTCAAAAACCTGTACATCATCAAATATGCAACAGTTCTTGCATCAAGCATTGAGTTTTTCTCGATTCAATATCAGATAAAATTCATTGAACCGTTAATAAATCTGCTTAATATCAAGCAAGAGAGTATGGATTCCGAAAACAATACGCTGAGTAATGGCATTAATAAAGGATTATACGGTTTCGTTCGAAAATATTCTTCAGATGCGCTAGTTTCAATAACAAATTTCGAACCTGAACCTAATGATTATGCGAATTGGATAAGCTGGTGGAAAGTGTTCGAGAAAAAATCAGAAATCGAAAAACTTTCATTTATAATGGAAAATCTTCGTAAAAATTTCATTGCTAAACGTAAACAACTTGATGAATTGCGAGAGAATAACCAAATTAAGAAGTTGAAGCTCAATTCTAAATCTTTTGAAATCAATGTCGAATCACTTGCTGATACTTCGAGCATCGTTGTTTTAACTGCTCTTGACAATATTATTGCAATTGTTGTAGACGAAAAATTCGAAGTGAAAAACCGAGATCAGCTTATAGATAAACTCAATAAAGCATGGTTTGCAGATGTGTCTGTCGATGTAAAAAAACGGATTACCGATTTGTATCTGAAACTTGGTGGATGCGAGCCGAAACTCCGGTCTTTATTCTCAGTTGAAGTAGGAATAGAAATAAGACGTTACATCGTTGAAAGAATTGCTTTTGAAGGAAAAGACGGTGCAAGTCTTGATAGACTGTTACAGATAATAAAGGACAGAAAAAAATATCCCTCTGAAATTCAGAAAGCAGCATTAAAAGGGCTTGGGAAATGGAACAATTACCTTGATGAACGCAATATTGAAGTAGTTATCCTGATGTTGCAGGAAATTATTGATAGCAATGATGAGCAATGTATGGAACCAATAACAATGGCGAATACAATTAACGAACTCGCTGGAAAATTCAACATTAGCAAGCTGATTGTTTATCTTTTCGAGAAAAAACCGTTTAAGCCACAACAACTCGTTGTTTTGTTGTGGTCAGCACTGCGAAGCGGAAAGTCAGTTGAACTTAAATCATGGGTCATCGAATACGAGAAACAAAACAAATATCTCGTGAATATCCTGCTTGATCCTGAATCTTTTATCGATTTAATCACAACAGTTTTTGAAGTGTTCGAAATTCTTGAAGAACCGTTTATTTCGCCGAAAACATATACCGAACTCTACAATGCTTTGAGTTACCTTTATTACAACGTTCCTGAAGGTGCAAACGGTACGTTTCTGCAAAAACTTGAAAAAACATTGATAAATCTTGCACTTCCTTACAATAATGAGATGAAGTACGAGGAATTATCAGAAGAGAAGAGGAAGACAATTGAAAAATCCGCGATAATTGTTCCTGAACTTTTGATGAAACGTAATCTTGCAGATTTTATTCTGAAAAAACTTTTACCAAAATATCCTGCAAAACTTATCCAACTCAAACAGGCAGAGATTTCGCTTCTTAAGATACGCTTGGGTTTGAGGAGTTCTCAATGGGATCAGCTTGATATATTCAGTGCTTACAAAACTCAGATTCAACAAAATTTAATTCCGGATGCGAAAATTAAGGAAGATATTGAATGGACAATAAAATACATGGGGAAAGCGGATATTCGAATAGCACCAAGATTAATCTTGGTGGTGCAGGATGTTAATGAAAAATATTTGGATTTCACATGGAAAACTGTTTTTGAGTATGTGGAAGCGAATACAAAAGAGTTGAAAACACCAACTGGCGAGATTTTTCTTTTTGCGATTATAAAAATGATAAACAGCTTGGAATCCTTGAAAAAACAGGCTGATAATCCAACAAACGAACATCTTTCAAGTTTGATGAAATTATATACAAATGCCAAAATAAGTTACGATAAGTGGTTCTCTGAAACACAGACAACTTGGCTTAAATTTGCAGAATTAAATGATGAAGCATTGAAATTTGCAGAAACCAGCGAGAATTATAGAGTAGTATTGTGCGATCTTGTTGAACGGTTGTCTATACTTCAGATGAATGACGAAAAAATCACAAAAATCTGGAAATTTATCGATACCATATCAACAGAACTTAATCTTTCACTTCCTATATACACAGAATCTATCCCAAAGGAAGATTTTATGAAACGATTCAAGGATCTGAAAACCAAAGTTGATGCTTTGTCATTGAAATAATCTGTTATATTTTCAAATGATTCATGCAGAGAGATTGTAAATTTGAAAAGAAAACAAGAATTTTGAAATGAATTATTGATTTTGTTTGACCTTCTTTGAAATATATGTAAAAAATACTCAAATTCCCTTTTACTCCCCTACGAGGTGCTTAATTATGGCAATTGAATATTATTCATTTGAGCAAGTGCTTGGTGAGCTCAGCATGGATGAGGAAGAGTTGAAAAGACTCGTTTCCGAGGGACAGATTAGAGCATTCCGCGACCAGAATCGTATGAAATTTAGAAAAGATGACATAGATATGTTAAGAAAGGGCAATAAAGCAGAAGATGTTGTGATTTTGCCCGAATCAGCAGCACAACCCATTATGGAAACCGAACAAGACCTTATTGTGATGGATACTGGCAACGAAGAGACAATGCTTGATCTTGAAGGTTTTGATCTTGTCGAAGAAGACAGTTCAGTACCAACAATCGAACTAGACGGTGGGACTGAACCTTTCACCGAAGAACTTGTTTTCGATGAAGGTGATGAATTCGGCGAGTTGGAAGCTACACAAAAAATTGAAGATGATTTCCTTGAAGATGACGATGAAATCGGTATGCAGACCGAACCTTTGGAAGGTGTTATTGATGCTGATCCGACGATGCTTGAGGATGAAGCACCAGCAAGGAGACGTCCAGCATTGAAAAGAGGTAGAACGGTCGGTAAATCAGCAAGAAAAGCTGCACCCGCACCAGAACCGGCAGAAAGACAAGCAATGGGTGAACCGATTAAACCCATTCAAATTGGTACACTTTGGGTTGTGGTTCTTGCACTTGCTGCAATTATTAACATTCTTGGCGCATTATTAATATTCGATTATTCAAGCAATTCTATGACTGGTATCACCGAGTCAATTGCGAAAAACTTCTCGAATAAAGAAAAAGAAGGTCCCTGGAGATATCATCAGACAAAAGCTAAGAAATATCCAAAATGGCTCGCTGAAGATCAAAAATTGAAAACTGATTCAAGTGATACTGATGGTGACGACGATTTGAGCGAATAATTTTCATGTGTTCCGTTAAAATGAAATTTTGAGGATTCGAAACACAATATTTCGAATCCTCTTTTTTTTAATGTGCATTTTATTTCTTAATAATCATATTTATCTTGTAGTTGACATTGATATTGAAAACACTTTACATATAATTCTTTTCGATAAGGATTCGGAGGAAAAAATGAGCAGCATTCGACAATCCCACTTCAGTTTGGATATATTTTGTCATATTAATAATCATATTCTGAAAAACATTTGCTTGATTTTCATATTCTTGTTCTTAATTTCATCGGGATGTATTATCGATTCTGAAATCAAGCGTGATGAACTTAATATTTGGGCGAGGAATCCAGATATTTCGAGAGAAACGAAGGCTGTTAGAATTGTTGAAATCATTGAAAATACTGAAGAAGATCCTCATTATCGGGCTACCGCTGCTAAGCTTGCAGGTGAATTGAAGATTGAAGAAGCGATTGATCCGATGTTTCGCATACTTGGTGATAATGTTACAGAACCGGAAAAATCAGAATTCCTACGACTTGAAACGGTTTCCGCACTAGGAAATTTTGGCAGAATTGAGATTTATCGACGTATGATGTTGCTGCTCTATACACTCACATCATGGGAAACTTCAACAAATGTCAGAAGATTTTTCATTCACTCTTTTGATGCTGTCAAAAACTTCATTGAGGGCACACCAATTAGCAGGAAACAAGCACTTGCTGTTGAGTTGCTTATCGAAATGTTGAAAACTGCCAATACAAAGAAAGAAGATCGAAGCATTATCCACATGATTAACAACAGACTGAAGAATATTAGCGGACATCCTGAATTGACATTCCGAAATATTCAAGAATGGAATGAAATTAAAATTAAAATGCTAAAAGAAGTAAGAAACGATTAACAAGTTTTTCGTTTGTATTCTTTGTTAGTTTATAATTTTAAACACTATCAATAGGGCATGTAAACATGCATTTTTTTCGATTTATCAAGCTGACTTCAAGCACTTTCCCAATTGTTAACCAAAAATGCAGAATGTCTGCTCCTAATGACAATACTATTGTAATAATGAAGGTTTAACTGCTTGAATATTGTATAATTCTCAGTGAGCTCTAAATACAGTAACAGAATATTTGTGAAAGTGATTTATTGAACATGGACAATGATGTTTTATTCGGCAGTTTGTGTATCAGCGATAATTTTTGCACTAGCGATGATATAAATGATGCATTAAAAACTCAAAAACGGTTGAAGAAGGTTGGCGTAAAGAAGCGGGTCGGTGAAATTCTTGTTGCGAAAGAGATTATTTCTCAACAACAGCTTGAATTCATAATTAAGATTCAATATAAAACATATCAAACAGACGAAGAATCGGTTCTCGGACAACTTGCGGTAAACAATGGTATTATTACGAAAAAACAGCTTGAAACAGCTCAAAACATACAAAAAAGCAAATTTAAAGAAGAAGGCAGCAAGACTCTGAATCTGATGCAGATTATTGTGGAGCTTGGATTTGCGGATCAATCAAAAATCAATTCTTTAAGTAAGCTATATAATCGATCATTCAGCAAGGAAAGGCAGGTTGCATTTTGTGTACATTGTCAGAAGAAAGTTACGAATATTAAAGGGAAATGCAGTATTTGCGGCAACATTCTGCCACCATTGAGCAAACGCGGTGATTCGAGAATTTTTAGAATAATTCCTGAGGTTGATTCGAAATCTGCGATAACCGAACGTTTACAGATAGTTGACAGCACTGCAAGTAAATCTTCAAGAAAAAGTACTCGATCAAGTACACGGGTAGAAAGACGTAAACCAACTCAAATCCGAGAACTTCCAGAAAAACAAGAAAAACAGAAGAAAATCCGGTTCATAGCAATAATTCTAGTATTTGGAATTATTCTCGGTATGCTTATCAGATTTAGCGTTGATAAAACAACACCGAATAGTGATAAATCAACCGATTCAACAAAAATTAAGATTGCGGATCCCCTAAAACCACTCGAATTGCTTACAGTTGATGAAATGATTCCATATCGCAGTCTAAGAGGTGATGAAAAAGCGAATCTGCTGAGCATATTCGGATTTGTCCTCGTCACCGACGGAAGATGGCTACCAAAATCATATACCGAAGAATCTCAGCAATGGAGGAAACGAGAAAATATTGATTTATCAAGGTTGCGACCTTTCGAGCTTAACGGAAAAAGATTTTATGCTCTGGTAAACAAAGTAGATGAAAACACTTATGAGTTAGAACTTTTCAACGGTTCTAAGATAAAATATTCATCCATTGTCGTTCTTAAGCAAATCGATATTTACACTAAATATCGTGAGATTCTTCAAAACACTCAATCTGAGAACAGGGATTCAGAATTTTTTGAAAATTTAGGAGATTTTTGTGAAAATAACGACTGGTTCATAGAAGCACGCAATAATTATGTGCTTGCATTTATCGAGAATTCAAAGAATTTAAGTGTTCGAAAAAAATTGAAATTTCTGCTACCGGGAGAATCACCTGATACCAATTTAGAAAGCAGAATATTTATGCCTGAATTGATTACAATGCCCATTAATCCAGACCTTCCAAGCGTAAAACTTGACATCCCTTTGGAAACAAAGCTTAACCGGATTGAGAAACCGGAAATGCTTGACTGGATGAGATATAGCCTGCCATTAACATCAGCTGATTTAATCAGCGAAGATGCTTGGAACAAAGACATTGAAAGAACACACATGAATAACGGTGAATCGCTGTATCTTGGATACTGGCTTAACAAGCGGATTATCACCGATTGGCGCAAGCGAATGAAATCTTACAGACAGGTAGAACTCGAAAGTGATGTGTTTGTCGCCAGCGAGGAGTTTCAGATAAACAATGAAATACTGAATACAGCACGAATATTGTATCAATTAAGCCGAAATTTCCTCGGTAAGGATGCACAAAAACTGCTTAATTTAAAAGCGATGAGCTCATGGCAAGTCTTCGAGAAGAAGTTTATGATTATCATAAAGTCGTCTAACACTGATGAAATCAAGTACAGATGGCTCTCAAAAAAATATGAACTGATATTTGTTGATGTCTACGATTGGCGACGACTTGAGAATTTGATATTCCCGATACTCAAAGCATTCTGCAGGATTTATATACGTAAAAGTGGTATTCAGGCAGTTACAAACTGGGTTGAAGAAGGAATAACCTCAGAATTTGCGTTTAAATTTCTTGAAAAGAACAAAATTGTATTTCAGAAAAATTTTACGCTGGCTAAAGCCGTCGAAACATGGAGACGTATTTCAACCAACAACATTCAAAATCTGCATTCGCGTTTTAACGTTGAAGGTACAAAAATCTCAAAAGAAATATCAGATATTTGCTGGGGAATAATGCGCAACATCAGCAAACAGGAGCTTGGAAAAAAGCTGTTTCTTTCAAACAAAGATCCGGACATTCCAACGAAAACTATATTGTTTCTGAACGAATATAAAAAACAAACCAACGAAATATTGAGTGCTTTGCAATATGAATGTATAAATATTCACAAGGAAATTAGAGATACAATCAAGCTTAATCCAGGAAATGTAAGTTATTTAACCAGCACTTTCTGCGAGATTATGGTGAAAAACAATTCGGGAGTATTCAAATCACTTGAGATACAGAAAAAACAGAATAAATTCTCGACGCTAGAGCTCTGGATTCTTATTGGGTTAAGCGCATATTTAGATGAGATTCAATTCGGCACTCGAGCAGGAAAAGAAATTTTGAAGCAAGAGTTAAATAGGATATTTGTTGATAAACCAGCATTTCTAAAGTTTTTAAAAGAATATTGAGCTGTTATGGATAAAGAGAAATTGCAGAATATATGGGCGAAATTGCAGCCAAAGATTGTCGCTTCACCGCTTACAAACACAGTTCGTGAAGAGTTATCTGGAATACCAACTTCTGTTGAAGTTGTTGAGCATATGTCCCGAAAATCCGAAGGTTTTGCGATTTTGCTGAATAATATTACCGCACCCCAAGCACATATTCTCAAGGAAACGATGCTTTCACTTGACGGGGATGCTGCAGTACATCGCCAACTCATCATATCTCCAATTGAATCATCGAAGGTTGTGATTCTTGGAACAAAGCGTCAACTTAATGCTTTGGGTTCAAAAATGAAGAACCAACCCTTTGCGCTGACCCAGGTAGCAAAATGCGTAAAACAAGCAATTGTTAATTTCAATAAACAGTCTTTCACATTAAAATTGAAAGATAATAAGAGCATTAAAATCGACAATCCGTTGATAATGGGCGTTCTAAACGTTACTTCAGATTCTTTTTCCGATGGTGGCAAATACTTGAAGATTGACGATGCGGTTTCACGAGCGATGCAGATGATTGAACAAGGAGCAGATATAATCGATATCGGGGGTGAATCTTCACGTCCTGGTGCAATGCCCGTTAGCGAAACTGAAGAATTGCAAAATATTATGCCGATTATTGAGAAAATTCGACAAAAATCCGATGTGCTGCTCTCAGTTGACACATACAAACCCGATGTCGCACGCGAAGCGGTCAATGCTGGCTGTGAAATCATCAACGATATAACTGGTGGTAGGAATCCGAAGCTAGTTGAGGTGGCAGCACAAACTCAAGCTGTATTTATTGCCATGCACATGCAGGGAAATCCTCAAAACATGCAGAAGAATCCAGAATATGCCAATGTGCTTGATGAGATTTATGCATATCTTTTCAAAGTAAGTTTAATGCTTCAAGATGCTGGGGTCTCAGCAGATAGGATAATTCTTGATGTCGGCTTCGGCTTCGGCAAGACTCCTTTGCATAATCTGAAATTGTTGAAATATTTGCATCAATTCCGCACAATCGGCATGCCGCTTCTTGCTGGATTATCGCGAAAATCTCTGTTTAAACATGTTTCCGGTGCAGAGGTTGACGACAGACTCATAGAGACAATTGCTGCTCACTATCATTGTCTTACCCAGGGTGCGAAAATTTTGCGCGTGCATGATGTTTCCGAAGCGATAAGGGCGTTGAAAGTTTTTGAAGCAATTGAAAATGCATAAA
>CAYZQB010000136.1:0-8764 GCA_964480395.1 uncultured Planctomycetia bacterium | reverse complement strand
GCCTGGTGCTGCCTTATCCTTGAAATTATCGATAATTATTTCAAGTTTTTTATTTGGATAAAAAGTGATGTGCTGACCTTCAGTGATAAAGCCAACATTATTCACGGATAATATTTTATCCTCATTCTCCTTTTTTATCGCGCAAACGTATAGATTTACAAGCATTGTGCCCCATGTCGGTGAAGCAACTTCACCCTGAGCATAATAACTGACCTTTTTACTGCGTTCATCAATCTTTTTAAACACCGGAATCGTTGTGGCAACAACCAATGAGCCGGAAACGTCAGTCATGTCAACATGCACAACCTTTTCAATGGGAATGTAATTCTCGTCAAAATTCACCGAGATTTTTGCCATCATATCAGCGGATTTCGGTATGTCCTCAGATTTCGACATCATCGGCTTGTTGAGCTGAATCGGAATGCTTCTTGACACAAGCGGATTCTTGACATTCGGGCTTTTCAAAATCGCGTTTACTGCTGAATCTTTGATAACAAACTCGAAAACCGCAACACCATGTTTGTCGGTTTTTACTTCCAATTTCAGTTTAAGTGCTGTGATTTCGAGGATTAGCGGGATTTCTGATGCTGGTTGATTGTCAAGGTCGATAATTTTCGCTAAAAGCTGAACTTTTTCACCCGGTTTATATGCGTCTTTGTCCATCTCAAGTATCGCTGTAAAAGGTCTGCCAGTGTATTTAATATCCCAGACAATCTCGTTTTTCTGCTCGAAACTGTCGCTGACAGCAATTTTGATTTTGAAAAAAGTTTCCAATTTCAGCGTCTTTTTAATCGTCGTAAGTTCTTCTTCAGTAAGAGTTATGCTGTATTCAGGTTCATCAGAGCTAAATTTTTTCGTCAATAACACCGCTTTATTGCTTGTAATAACCGATAATTCGAGGTTTGAGGACTTAAATTTTCCACCTGCAAAATATCCGAGTTTAACCTTAGTCTCAAAACTTTTCTGATTGTCCGTAAAATACCGCTTCATATCGTGAGTAATCCTAATCGTCGGTGGTACAAAACGCTGAACCCTAATAGTTGTTTCATGCCTTGCCTTATTATACAGAATGACGAGTTTGTAATCACCTTCAGGCATGTTCTCAGCAAGAGGAATTTTTGTCGCAGCAGTTCCGAAATCGTTGGTTGTCAGATATTCACCCGAAAATACTTTCCCACTATTATCCTGAAACAGAATCTGTATTTTCGCATTCGGATTTGGCTTATATTCACCCTTGAGCTCCCAAGCTATCATGCGTACAAGGATATTTTGACCGGGATTGTAAACTCCTCTGTCGGTGTAAACATAGAGATTATCGGATTTATAACTCACCGTTCGGGAATTAGCGGAGAAATTCTTGCTAACCCGATAAATCTTGTCGTTTTCCTTGAGTTCTGCAAACAGAGTATGCGAATTATTGCTTCCAGGTGTAAATTCGAATATGAACACACCATTTTCATTGGCTTTACCGAGTTCTTTGCCGTTTATTTTGACCACTGCATCTTTAGCGGGAGTAAAATCGGGCTTAAATAGCGTTACATGTATTTTTGACGGGCTTGTTGACCATATTTGATATGGATAATTAATCACCAATACAAGCGGTTCGACTTTGATTTTTTCTGCTTCCTTATCCTTCTCAGTTCGCTTCGGTTCATCAGCATATGCAACGCTTGAGAAAAGCAATGCAATAAGAACCAATGCAATAAAAGCGGTATTACAACTTAGAATTTTTCGTTTTTTCATGTTAACCTCAATAAAATGTTTGCGAATAATCTTTTGACGTTAGCAGCATTTTAAAGTTTCGCATATTTCATCTTTCTCCCAATATTACTAAGTGGAGATTGGACATTTTTACGATTTTATTTATTTTTTTTTGAGGTTTAGACTTCATTTCAAAAATGTCTTTTGTGTCATTCTCAACTTGATTGGGAATCCAGCAAATACAAGAAAAATTCAAGATTAATGGATTCCTGCTTTCGTAGGAATGACAACCCGATGCAACATCCTTAATCATGTACTATTTGAACGAATAACGATATTTGTTCTGCAAAGTCAGAATCGCCATTGTGGTTGAATAAACTTGACCCCAATCGGAATGAGGATTGACCTGCTGCCATGAGCCATTATCGTTTTGATTGCTTATCAAAATCTTGAGAAGCTTGTCGTTCCAGGTTTCCACGAGTTTTTTCTGATGCTTCTCAAGCGAATCAAGACCAGAATTCATCACGAGTGTGCCAAAAAACCAATAATCATAATCAATGAATGTATCATTTGGTGCTTTTTTCGTAAATTCCCATTTAGGCATGCCGAAATCAGTGGTTAACAGCGCAATCGACTTCGCATTCGATGAATTACTGTTGCTGGAATGCAAAATCTTGTGAAGTGCTAAACCTTCTGCTGTCGGTCGTAAATGCCCGTCGGGATACGAATTTGTTGAAGATTCCGCGAAATATCCTTCATCCGAAGATATTGATGTGAAAAACTCAAGCACTTTGGTGAAAACTGCGTCTTTTTCACTAAGCAGCTCAGCATCGGATTGAGCAGCGGTTTTTAGTGCGGTAATGCTCCAGAAAGTAGGCTGAAGCAAGGAAAGATTATCTGCAGGTGAATGCCCCCAGCCACCGTCGATATTCTGATAATCCTTGAGATAAGTTACACCGTTGCGGATTGCAGCAACCAAACGCCAGTTGTTGTAGGTGATTCTGTCCTCAATCATTGCCAGTAGTGCTACCGAATGTGCCAGCACGCCGAAATCATCGTATTTTCCCATAAACCCGTCATCATCCTGCAGATTTCGGATGAAATTCAATGCATTGCGGACAACAAGCCGATTCCGTGCAAAATTCTTCCGAAAAGCCGAATATTCTTTCTTTGTCATCCCAGCATCCTTTGCTGGTGTTGGTACATATGATGAAATTCCTTCTGTGATGAAGCTTAGAGCAGCAAGAGCGGTTAATATTATGTCCGTATTGCTTGCATTTATCTTAACTGATGAGTCACCAGAGGTGATTTCCGATTTTTTCGCAGAATTTCCATCAGGTATTTTTGTGCGGAACGACCCGTCAGCATGCTGCATAACCGCAAGCCAATCAAGCCCCGAATTAATCGCTTCTCGCTCAAGCTTTGTAAGTGTTTTGTCCTTTGAAACGCGTTTTGAGAACCAGTTCAGGACTTGCAGCTTTGGCTCAATAAGAATTTTCGTCCGATTGATGGGAATTTTTCTTACGACATTGGGGTCAATATTTTCTATTTGTTTCTCGATATTTTTTTCGGGATAATCGTAATTGTTTGTATTATATTTGCGAAATTCACGGCTTTCAACGAAATCGAGGTCGGGAATCTCAACCTCTGCAAGAGTTTTTGCAGTACTTTCACTATATGTTTTGCGCTTAACAGTCGGAGTAAAACCCTCTAAAACATCAGGAATTACAACGGATTTAATGTCAAAATCACGTGGGAAATATGAATTCGAGTTGATAATTTTCGGTAAAATCGCAATTGATGTTACAAGAAACAAAATCATACCGCAAAGTGACAAAATTGCTGACGGTCTTTGCTTGATACTGAACTTCAAATACGCCCACAAAAACAAAAATCGCTCTTCAATGCCCCATCCAGTCTCGGTAAGCAATGTCTCTAAGCTTGAGGAAACCTTGTGAGTATGACGAAGTTTGGGCAATGCACGGGCAACTCGACGATGAAAACTCCGACTCGGTTCAATCTCAGGTGTGTATTTCAACAGATTCGTTAAATTGGTTAACTCTGTAAACGCTTTATTCAACCTTTTGTCATGGTCAAGATAATATTTGATAATATCTCGGCTGAATGCGGTTTTCTCACCATGTAGATAACTTATCAACTCGTCCTTCAAGTCATCATACGAAAGCTGCGGTATGCCGGGGGGCAGCAATTCACTCATTTTATTATCCTAAAAATATCCTAATAAGGGCTTCTTTATTCTTTCAAACGTAACAAAATTGCAATGGTTCGATGAAATTTTCATTAAAAATATAATTTTTTTCATTTTTATGAAAATTCATATTTTCGAATCAGGTCTTTTGCTATTCTTGCGTAAGAAGTATATGGATATTCAGAAACTATTTTCTCCAGTATTTTAATAGCTTCTTCTTTGTCATCATCTGACCGTTTTGATTTTGTTAAAAGTTTTTCTGCAGTATGTAAATCATTTTTTGGTTTCGAACCAGCAAGTATGTCTGCTGTATCCGTATTTTTAGAAAGAACTTCATTAAGCATAAGTTTTGAAAACTTTTCCGCGCGTGTATCTGGGAATTCTTCGATAACCTTCATTAACTTCTTTGCAGCTTCATAAGACTTGTTCTTTTCAAGATACTTTAAGCATTTTTCTACCTGCTTAAAAGCGTCTGGTTCTTTTTCTTCCCAAATCTTCTCAAGTTTCTTAAGCTTTTCCGTTATGTCTTTAACAATATCATCAACTTTGCTTTTATTGTCTTTATATTCGCAAGAATCAATTGACAGACAAAGAAGCTTAACGCTGAAATAATAAAAATAAGAATCGACAAGATTCTTTTCCACGTAAGCTTTATCTGCTTTTGGTTTCAATTCATCAATGCGGTGGAGAACTCCGATGCTGTCAAACCAAAGCCAAATCTTTTCACTCGCATCATCGTGATAACAAACTGTACCCTCTTCGTCATCTTCATCATCAACGGTTTCTAATGTAACTTTTTCGAATCCTGCATCTTTCAGTCTCTTGACACTTTTCTTAATGTCGTCTAGATTATAATCATCCAGTCCACAGTAATAAAATATTGCCAGGTCCTTGGATTTTGATAGTTCTTTTCTGTCCAAATCTTCATCAATCTCACCTCCTCCAACAACCCCGACCGCCTGGCATCTTTTTATTTTCAAATTTAGGGCAATTGCCATATCAGCACCACCACCGAATCCTGTAAACAAAATGCGCTTTTTATTGAAATTGCATTTGTATTTAAAATTACTCACCGAGTCCATTATAATAGGTTCTGATTTTTCCGACCAATATTCACCCTCGCATTGAACAGTTATCACCGCGAATTTGTATTTATCAGCAACATCAGTCCAATCATCAATAAAGCCTTCCGCGCTACCTTTACTGCGGTGAAGAGCCACAACCAATGGAAGATTTTCCTTTTTCGCACAGTCTTTTGGAACATGAGCATAATAATGTGAACCTGAACATTCTACTTTGTATAAGCCGGTTTTGTTATCCGCAAATGCTGAATTAATCCCCAAATATCCAAAAACAAACAAGAACATCGAGAAATATGCAGATTTTTTCATATACACCTCTTTTACTCTACTATCGAATCTCAAAAACAAACGAAGTAATTAAGACATGTATTATTTTACAATATTGTAATGAAATCATGGAAATGTATTTTTTCCATTTTTCAAAAATATTAATCATATCTGTCAATGAGTTCTTTTGCCGTTTTTGCGTATGATGTATGTGGGTATTCGTCAATGATCTCTTGAAGTACTTTTAGAGCATCAAGTCTTTCTTCATTAGAGAGCTTGCTTTTGTTAAGCGTTTTTTCTGCTTTTTTCAATGCAGATTTGGGTTTTGTACCAGCCAATTTATCAGCGATTTCCATATTTTCGGACAAAATCTCTTCAAGCTTAATTTTCGCGAGTTTTGCAGCTTCGGAATCCTTGAATTCATCAATGATTTTCGCAAAATTCTTTGCAGCATCTGCTAATTTCATTTTATCAAGATATTTGTAACATTTCTCGATTAGCGCAAAGGCTTTCGGCTCTTTTTTTGTCCATAATTCCTCAAGCTTTTTCAGTTTTTCCTTTGCAAGTTTCATGTAATCTTCAAGCAATTTCTTATTTTCCTTGAGATATTTTGCAGGAATAGAGGAACATTTGGCAAGAAGTTTACAGTACAAATCATAGGATTCCGCCAGTTTCTTCTCTTTGTATGCTGATTCCGCCTGAGTTTTCAGTTTCTCAATAATATGCATAGGACCGATATTATCGAACCATTTCCAGATATTTTCACTTGCGTCGTTGGGGTAGTTGTGCCCGAGACCAGCAGCAACGTCGAGTTTTACAGTGTATCCATAATCCTCAAGTTTTTTCTTAACCTGCTTAATAGGCGCAAGATTCGGGTCTTTTTCACCGGCGATGAAGTAAACAGGCAGCGATGATGCAGCTTGGATTTCAGCGGATGAGAGATACTCAATGACGCAGCCCCCGCCGACTGGTGCTACCGCAGCATATTTGTTGTATTTTACTGCCATATGCAAACCGACATGGGCACCAGCAGAAAAGCCGTTTATCAGAATCCGGTTTTTGTCAAAATCGCAATGTTTTTTGAAATCTTCAATAGCAGCATCTACCAATTCTCCAGAATTGAAAGTCCAAGTTTGCCCAACGGATTTCACAGCAAGCACTGCAAATTTATTATCTTTGGCAACCTGAGTCCAAGCGGTGATAAAATTCTTTGCTGACCCACCGGCACCATGAAGTGCCACTACCAACGACATATTCTTGGATTTTGCACAATCTTCAGGAATATAGCCGTAATAATGAGTTCCCTGAAAATTCTCCTCGAATGTTCCTGTTTTATTGTCAGCAAAGGTTGTGTTTATCGAAGTTAAAAGCAGGATAATAATGATTGAAAAATAGACAAAAACACCTGACTTTTTCATATTTTCACCTCAAATACTTGTATTTTCACTTGTATGTAACAAATATTACACTTTAATTACGCGTTTGTTTTATTGCGTGTTTGTTTTTTTACCGATGTGTTAAATTCTTATTACATTGTAATCGAATAATATATTAAACCGAAAAATAGTGAAATCTTTGAGGAAATTTTCGTATAAATAGTAAAGCACATAACCGAGGAATTCATGACTGAGATAAACCCACGATCAAAGGACACATTATTCGCAGATATTGCTGTTGAATGTGGTTTTATCGACCGTGATACTATAAATAAATATCTTGGAATTGTCATAAAATCGAAGGTAGAAGGAAATCAAACATCATTGTCTGATGTGTTGTTAAAAAATAAGGTTCTCACAAGCAAAGAAATATATGAAATTGAAAACATACAAAATATCCAATCCGGGCACACAAAAATCAAGGGTTATGAATTAATCGAGCTTATCGGTAAAGGTGGTATGGGGCTTGTTTATAAAGCAAATCAGGTTTCTATGGACAGGATTGTTGCGCTCAAGATTATGTATCCAAGCTTGGCAAACGATAAAAAGTATGTCGAGCGTTTTCTGCGGGAAGCAAGAGCATCTGCAAAACTCAACCATAACAACATTGTAACAGGTATTGACATCGGGGAATCTGTCGGTATATATTATTTCGCGATGGAATACGTTGACGGTCAATCTTTGTCATTGATTCTCAAGCGTGGTGGTGCTCTGGATGAGTTACGCTCGTTAACAATCGCGTATCATGTCTCAAAAGCCCTTGAGCATGCGCATTTACAAGGAATTATTCATCGCGATATTAAGCCGGACAACATTATGCTTACTTCCGAGGGTGTCCCGAAGCTAGGCGACCTTGGGCTTGCAAAGGTTGAAAAGGCAGGCATGCAAAGCGAAACCGGCATAACTTTGGGTACACCAAATTACATTTCGCCAGAACAGGCAAAAGGTTCTGAAAACATCGATGCTAGAGCTGATATTTATTCGCTTGGCGCAACGCTTTATCACATGTTGACGGGTGATACACCATATTCGGGTAATGCAGCAACGGTTATGATGAAGCATGTGAATAATCCTGTACCTGATCCATGGTCTGTCAACGAAAACATTACTCCTTTTACTCGAATAATAGTCATGAAAATGATGGCAAAGAATCCTGATTATCGATACAGCAATGCTGGTGCTGTTGCGAATGCTCTTGATAATGCGAGAAACAATCTGTTGTCGTTACTTGATATTGATTCTAAAGACAAAGCAAAAATATCAATGGCTTCTGCTCATGCGAAAAATAAACACGCTTATTCACACAAACCCAGGATTTCGCGACTAAAATTTCCACAACCTAAAAATCAGGCAGAAAAACTCGAAGTTGTGCTGCCTCCCCCGATTGTCCATGCAGCATCGGATTTAGAATCCGCCGAAACCCAGGTTGAAGTTAGCACAAGTGATGAAACTGTTGATCTGAATGAAATTATCAAGGAGGAAAAAGCGGTAACTGATGCAAAAACCAGTGCTGCAACACAAATGCAATCGGATGATGAAACGGTCGATGTCAGCGAAATGGTTAAACCGGAGAGTTTAGACTCGGATGAAACAACCGATCGTAGCACAATTACTGAAATTCGCGAACCAAAGCTCGATAAAAAAGCAGACGAAATTCAACCTGCACCACCAGCGATTTCTAAAAAGACAATTCTGAATAAACACTCAAAACGTGGTGCAATCCGTAAATTAATCCGTCGTCGCAAACGCTAATGCACCGTAACAAAAGTTTCAATAAATGGTGGAACAGGCATCCTTGCCTGACTCTAGCAACATTATCATCATTGACAGGCAAGGATGCCTGTCCCAGCGGTAGTTTAGAAATATATATACGCTGGTTGAGGTTCTCGAAACCATAGTATTTTGATGTATGAAACGGTGTCTTGCCTTCGAGAACCTCAGGCATCGACAATGTCTCAGTGGCAAAAATCTTCTGTATTCCCAATCAAGTTGGGAATGATAGTAATGTGTGTTACCTTCGAGAACCTCAGGCATCGACAATGTCTCAGTGGCAAAAATCTTCTGTATTC
>CAYZQB010000135.1:0-8964 GCA_964480395.1 uncultured Planctomycetia bacterium | reverse complement strand
AACATTCCGTTCATTCATCAAATATTGTGGTTTCGAGAACCTCAACCACCTCAGATACCGTGGTGTTTTCGCTTTCGCGGAAGCCGCTGTTTTCGAGAACCTCAACCACCATATAGATTACACAAACATCGGTGGGACAGGCATCCTTGCCTGTCGATGATAACAATGTTGCTAGACACAGGCAGGGATGCCTGATCCTCTAAATGGAAAAATGGATAATTAAAGGACTTCGTCCGCTTGTTTCCGCAGGATTGACAATTTATTGTTTTTAGACACTGCCTAATTTTCGTCGTCCGAAGATATTTGATAATTCTGGTCGCGTTTGCGTATTTCGTCGGTAATCTCATCAAGGGCTTTCTCGATTTTCTTTGCTTTATCACCTTCAACTTGCTCATTGCCGTTCTCATGTTTTACGTCATAAATCGTTTCACTTACCGGCTCAGTTTCAGAAACAGATTCATCAGGTTTGTCTGCTGAAACTCCGGGTATTGTGAAATCGGTTCTTGTTTCTATCTGCGAGTTTTTTTTGTATTTACCGAGTTCCTCAAGAACATCAGGAACGGTTATTATCGTGCCGCATTCAGGACATTTAACTTTGCTGCCCGCCTGGTATCGCACAACGTTGAATTTGGTCTTGCAGCCCGGACAGGTAACGATGAATTTACCCTGCAGCGCGAGTATTTCCTCAACCTGGTCATGTTGCAGATAAACTTTGGAAACAAAAACTTCGCCAAGCTTGAAAAAAAGATTGAATCGTGCCAGACGCGCTTGCTCACGTACACATTCATAAACTTGCTGTTCATCACAATACCCAAGCCGCATCACCAGGTACCCGAAAATTCTCTCCTGTCTGCGAGCGGTTGACCCCGAATCTCTCTTTTGCAGATTTTCCTTCTGAACCTGCAATATTGCACGTTTTTCTCTTTCGGTAAGATATTTTTTTTCAACAAGAATTGTACCTAAATGAAGATGATCTTCCGGATTTGTTCTTATTCTTTCCTCTTGCTGCATAATACATTCGTCAATCTGTTCTTGCGTTACGAATTTCGAAAGCACAGCTATTCTTCCAAAGAGGATTTCATCGTGTGTATCCATTTGTGCCTTTTTCTCCGATTCATGTACTAAGCAAATGTTATCCTGATGTTTTTAACATCGGTGGGGTGTGTTTGAAAAAAAAACCTTTAGTGTCATTCCCAACTTGATTGGGAATCCAGAAACCAAGATATTACACCAAATAACTTGATTCCTGCTTTCGCAGGAATGACAAATTTTTATTTTTCAAACACTCCCTAGTGAAATTCTATGAATTTAGTTCTTTAAATCATTGCTGCGAAATAACAGCAATTCACACAAAAAACTTGAGATAAGATTTCTATGCAATCTTACAATAAAAAAAAATCATAACATAGAAATGTCGGAGAAATAAGGATATTCTTCAGCACAAAATTCGGTTCAAACACTTCCTGCTTAATAAAATATAATTATGCATTATGGATCGTAATATCGAATTAATGTGCCTTCCCATGTTGTATCGTTTGAAGTTGCAATGTATTTATTCTTGAGATCCTTTGAAATGAAACAGCCGAAACAGTCTCTGTTCGTAACACCCTGAGTTTGAGACCATCCGTTTGGATCAAGCTCAAGCACGTATCCGAATTGTCCGACAGCGATGCCTGCAGTTGCACTTCTGATGAAAATTGCTTGCAGGTCATCCATTGTGTTTGGCAGTCCATCAACAATACTAATTGTTGTACCATCGAAATAGAGCAATGTACCTTTTTCACCGACTGCATACCAATAGACTGTCATACCTCGCGCGAAACCGTGAATATCGTTAAGGTTTAAGAATGTTAAACCAATTGATATCTGAGTCCAATTGTATCCGCCAGCATATTTGTAGATTTCACCCAGTTCCCCGACAGCCCAAAGATTCTCAATGTCAACACCCCAGACACTGCGTAAATTTGGTGCAGAAGGGATTGAATAATCGTGCCAATTCTTAAGGACTGCACTGCCAGTTGCTGCTCCACTGTCTTCTTCATAATGCACAATGTAGCCGTTATCACCAACAAATATTCGAACTTCCTTGAAAGTATTTCTGTCATCAAAAACACAAACTCCCCTGAGTTTATGCACAATCATGTTAGATGCGCCAAATATCTTTTCATCAAAGGTTTCAAGACAATCAGAACTGCTTGAGCCATCATAAAAATAGATATTTCCGTTCCCGTTATCGCGATTTGCAGCACACCAAATGTTTTTGCTATCTATCCCGGAAATATCGCAGATTTTACCTGTTGCTGAGTACGGATATGTTTCACCTTCTCCGCTGCTGTTAGAATCTGGCTTGTAGAAGAATACGTTAGTATAATTCTGATTTATCGAAGCTATTCGTAATGGTGTATTGTCGGTATTATTGCATAAATCCCAGATTTTTCGAAAGCCGAAAGTTTGGCTTTCCAGCACTTGCGTCCATTGATACGGGATCGGATCATAAGTTGTTGTTTCGTCAGGACAGCCTGCGAAAATGATTGTAACTATCACAATTATTAAAACAGTCATTAATAATCTTCGCATTCACATAACTCCTCAATGCTCAGAGAAACAGAACATACAGATTATAATGATGTTATTTATTATTTCAAGCATTAAACAATCGATAGCAATAGGTCATCTTGGTTGTCCCAGATTGCTTTTTCCCAGAGTTTAATGTTGGTCAGTGCGTCGTGAGTGAAGAAATTGGTGATTTTAAGTGCTTTTTCGGTTTGAGTCGAGTTGCATTTGATGAGATGCTGAGTTTTCGAAATCGCAGCAGCAGTGGCATATGTATAAATCGCAATATCAGACAGCCGCATCTGCACAAGCTGTTTATTTACGATGTCTTTACCGAATTTCGTCGTGATTTCCATTGCATTTTTCGATAAAATATCGACCATTTCAAGGAATCTGTCTTTTGCTTCGTCCAATTTTTCGTCAAAACCTTCAAGATTTAAGGGTGAATCCTGGGAAATTTTGCCCTCAGCCAGCATTTTACCGATTTTCTTTGTAGAGAATAATGCGATAAACATACGCTGAATTTCGTTTGTTCCTTCAAAAATCAGATTGATGCGCGTGTCCCTAAGTGCGCGTTCATACGGATATTCCGACATATAACCCATGCCGCCGTTGATTTGTACGGCATTGTTGACAACACGCCAGCATGCTTCGGTGCAGAATGTTTTTGAGCAAGCGGATTCAAGCTGAAATTCCTTCTGACCACGGTCAACATTGCCAGCGGTAAGATATGCCAGTGCTTCGCTGACAAACAGGTCAATTTCCATGTCTGCAATCATTTTTGCGACCATGCCATGATTGATGATGGTTTTTCCGAAAGTTACACGTTGGTCTGCAAATTCGCGCGTTAATTTCAGCATTTCTTTCATCACACCAACCGTGCTTGCTGCCAAGCTGAGTCTTCCGTAGTTAAGCGTCTGCATTGCAAGCATAAACCCGTCGTTTTCACCACCGACAAGATTTTCAACGGGCACTTTAACGTTCTGGCATGTTACTGTTGTCGTTGCAGAACCTTTGAGACCCATCTTTTTCTCAGGCAAACCCGTCGAAACGCCTTCCATATCGCGCAGAATGACCATGCAGGCAACATTATATTTTATGCTGCCGTCTTCCTGTTTTCGCGGTATTCTCGTAAAATACGTGATAAAGTTCGCATACGACCCGTTTGTAATATAGAGTTTTTCACCATTAAGAATGTAATGAGAGCCATCCTCACTTGGTTCTGCAACAGATTTCAGATTGTGTACATCGGAGCCAGCGGAAGGTTCGGTCAATGCAAACGCGCCGAGATACTCACCTGATGCAAGCTTCGGCAGCCATCGTTCTTTTTGCTCGTTACTTGCTGCGAGTAGAATCGGCTTCATCGCTAATGATTGATGTGCACCTAAAAGCGTTGAAAAACTGGCATCTGCGCGACACAAATCTTCGTTAAGACGACAATATGTTGTGTATGGAGTTTCTGCGCCTTCAAACTCTTCGGGGATTATCATTGCGAAAAAACCAAGCTCAGCATAGGCGTTGATGAGCGCAGAATCGATTGTTGCAGCTTGATCGATTGCTTCTGCATTAATATTTTCATCGATGAATTTTTTCTGGGTTGTCAGCATCATTTCAGCGAATTCCAGGTCATCATCGTCAAGCGTCGGGTAAGGTAGAATCGCTTCTGCAGGAATCTGTCTCAGAAACAAAGATTCAAGGAAATTTGGGAAAATTTTGTCAGAATTCATAATATCTCCATATCTTTAAAGGTAGGACAAGCAGGCAAGCTTGCTTTTTTTACGACATCAGCAGTAGGACTCAAAAGTTATTTGACCTATTGGAGATGTTGTAAACTTAAACCAGCAAGGCTGGTCAGGCAGGGATGCTTAACTTTCCATTATGTTTATACAACTACCAAATTTTTATTATAACGAAAATCCGCAATATCTTCACTCCCATTTTACTGTAAAATTTGCTTTTAAATTTCACACAGTTAGAAGCTGAATCCAAGTGTAAACGATACAACCTGCTCTTCATCACCGGGATACATTTGTATCGGGAATCCGAAGTCAAGGGCAAGTGGCGCAGGTGAAATCGGCACGCGAAGCCGGAAGCCGAAACCCGCTGACATATTCCAATGGTCAGTGCGTAGAGAATCTATATCAAGCTGCAGTTGTCCAATGTCAAAAAACACAATAAAATACAGTAATCCTTTGCGCAAGGGATAACGGATTTCTGCGGTTCCACCAACACGAGTATCACCACCAACAACATAATCGGGGTTTGTGATATCACGCGGTCCAACACCACGGTAAGCGAATCCGCGCATATTTGGATATTTGTAAACTCCAGCACCACCCAGATAGAATCTCTGCAAAAGTGGTGTTTCATCGTCTTGTCCGTAAGGGCATTGCCAATCAAACGAAGCTTTCATTGTGAGAGTTACATCGTCTTGCTCGTCCACCGCAAATAGAGGAATACTCCATGAAAGTCTTGTACCGAGTCGCCATAAATCGATATTTCCACCCAGATACCTGCCTGCAACTTCACTCGACAAAACCATATTGACACCTTTTGTCGGGAAGAAAATATCATCGCGTTTATCCCAATTAAGCTCAAGTCCTAAGCTTGACATGACTAGTGCGTTTTCCGCTTGCAAAATTGCAGGTGGAGCAGCAGAACCGACATCACTCGCTTTGAACCAGTTCCATTTATATGTTAGACTAGCGTTTAAATCCAACGTGATTTTATAACCCCAATATGTGGAGACAATCCAGTCTTTTTGAGCATAATCTGTGTAAGCATTTTCGGAATTTGTGATGTTGAATCCATAAGAAAAGCGTGAACCGAAAAAATGCGGTTCGGAAAAAGACAGTGAATACTGCTGTTGGTCTCCAATCCCAGGTGAAAGATTTAGTGAAATTGTCTGTCCTGCACCGGAAAATGTACTCCAATTGCCGATGTCGAAATTACGCTTGGTTATCTGAATAAACAACAAAACACCGTTGTTTGTCGAGTATGCAACACCGAAATTGAATGAACCCGTGTCGCCTTCACGAACTTCCACGTCTAAATCGATATATTTCTGCGGGTCAAATGGTTCTGTTGCCGGTCTCGGAATGATTCGAACTCCATAACCTGTCAGCTCGAAAAATTGCGTCCTGAGCAGTCGGGCAGTATCACCTTCAAGCCGGGTGCGTGAATAATAAAGCCCGGGTCGACTAGTCATGAGGCGTCGAATAACAGCATCTTTCGTTGATTCGTTGCCGTGAATATTGATATTTCCGATTTTGTATCTGTTGCTCTGTTTAATTGTGTAAATAATGTCAACCTGCGAGGGTGAAACGAACACAATCTCAGTTTTCACCGATGTATTATAATATCCGATATCCTCGAACAGCCGAATAATCATCTTTTTGTCGCCTTCATAACCGGCTTCGAACATTCTACCGTCAACATAAAGCTGCTTAAACGGCATACCAGGTTTAATGCGGAGTTTGTCTAAAATATCTTGCTTCTTTATCGCGCTGTAATCTCCTCTTATCGTCAGTGAACGTACCCAGTACAACGGACCGGGCTCGATGACGAACGTAACATCCGCCTTCATTCTGTTGTCGCTGAGTTTGATTTCCTCGAGATATACATGCGCATCAAGCCATCCATGTCCACGAATCCAGTCCTCAAGCCTGTTGCAGTCGCGTCTGAGCTCTTCGGGTTTAAATTCTGAATCACCCTTCAAAATGTGTTTCATGGGTCTGCGCTTGACATTATCAAGTGAAATCCAGAAAAATGACGAATAATATAAGCCCCACCATTGACTCGGTGGTTTGAAGAAATCATCTCCTTCAGGCGGGCATAAATTCTCAATCCCTTTGAAAGTAACACTTGAGATTGAAGTCTTCGGACCTTCATGTACCTTGAAAACGAGTATTCTCTTGATTCTGTCTTCAAATGGTATTTTTATAATCTCATAGCTAACTTCGGTGAAATAACAGCCCTTTTCATCCTGATAATAGTTTTTTATACGTTTAATATCCTGCTCGATAATATCGGTATTGTTGAATCCGATGCGCGCACTCTCAAGCTCTTTCTTGATATTCTTTTCATTGCCGATTTCAATACCTTCGAACTTCACTTCGCTTAAGAACATGTTTTCGTTGAAGAAATAATTAACGATTATTCCATCGTCAAAACTGCCATCTGCGAAACGCCTAATATCCGCATAAACCGTAACGTGCGAAATATTCTGCCTTTGAGTATTAAGTATCCGTATGTCCTCGCGAGAATTAAATTGTGTATATTCAACGCCTTCACGTGTTACAAGCCGGGATTTCAAAGATGCTTTGCTTTCGGTAACAGGATTATCAGGCACAAATTTAATTTCTTTGACAGGTTTTGCTCGAAGAAGATACCTTAAATCAACCATATCGTCGTTTTTTCTTGTGTAAACTTCAGCTTTCGTAAATAATCCGCTTTTAATTAATCTGGCAATGTCTTGACGAGAGCGCAGCGGATTGAAGACCTGACTTGATTTTATGCGCACATACTTTCTCAGCCATCGACTATCTTTGATAAAATTCGGGAAACCGTTGATAAGCCGAATTTGCTCGATTCTGCCATCGTATCTTTCCGCATAAAACTCAACTTTGCCGATGGTCATTCGAGCGAAATCATCTATTTTCGCGCTGAATCCTGCCATAACATCTTCATCATCCTGCGTAAATGCAGTGTTTACAAACAAAGTTACGAAAAAAAGGAATACAATTAATGTGTGCAATATGCCTGCGCATGCAATTCTTATCATCATTACCTTTCATCATCTCATAAAATGCAAATTGTTTCAAAATTGCAGAATAAGTAAAGTAAATTCCCATTCTACAAAGATACGTAAATGTACCTGTGCAATGCTAAATCTCAAAATTTATTCTTTATCTATATTCAATATCAAAAAAAACCCCGCAAAAGCGAGGTGTAAATGTATGTGTTCAATTCAGAATGTAAGAAAACCATTCTCAATAACCTAAAATCCTTTGTCGACTCCAAGCTTCTTCAACTCATATGCAGCACGTTTTCCGATTGGTGTATTCGCATCAATATCAATAACTTCCTGCAACAACTTTTTCGCATTATCAGTATCTTTTTTCGAAATGTAAACAAAAGCAACATACCATTTAGTTGTCTGCTGATGATCTTTGTGGAATTTAATCTTTGATTTGAGAAATTTATTATAAACAGCAATTGCTTTGTCCCACTCTTTTGCATTGATAAAAGCAAACATCTCAAGCTGAATCACTTTTTCATAAAAACCTTCTTTGTTCTTTTTATCAAGTTTTTTAACTTCTTTAATGTATTTTTTTATATCATCAGCTTGCTTCAGAGGAATTAGAGATTCAACAATGATAAAACTTAACTCTAAATTCTTTTTATGCTTGTTCTTTGTGTCGTTTTTCAGAAGTTTTTTTGCATATTCAATGGTTTTCTCCAAATCACCAATTTTCTCTTTGTAAAACATGCAAATCTTGTAAAAATTCTCATAATTCCGTTCAGATTTTTTTTCAACTAATTTCAGAAGCTCAAGTAATTCTTTGTAGGTTTCAAATACTGTGTCAATTGCTTTTGGAAAAGCTTCGGGTGTTTTGAAACCACTAAATTTACCCACAAGATTAAGGTTTTTATCCAAAATTACGTTAAAAGGAACACCTCTTCCGCCAAATTTTGCCATCAAATCTTTGTCTGCTTGCTTTGCAGGTTTTCCAGTATAATCCCAAGTATTCAACATAGCGATGACGTATTTGCTCAAAACATTTTTCTGAATATCAGGATTTGAGAAAGTTTCTTTCTTCATCTTAACGCACCAACCACAGCGTACGCCGCCCGTGAAGTAAATGTAGATGTGTTTGTCCGCTTTCTGAGCAGCTTCCTTTGCTTCTGCCATGTCGTTAAACCAATCGAGTCCGGCTTCGTTGACTGTGCCAGCATAAGTTGTTGAAACAAAGCTAAGTCCGAAAACCGCAAGGATTGCGAGAATGAGAGTTTTTTTCATCTTTCACCTCTAATGATTAAAAACGAGTAATATTTATTCTACTAACAATAATACACCAAACAATATTTCACCTTACAAGAAAGTTTTAATATGTCAGTGAAAATACTTCATTTGCGTTATTAAAAACAATTTTACAGATTATTTTCTCGGTGTCCTTAAATAATATTGAGTTTTTATTTGTAAATTTATGTAAATTTATTAAGACATGAAAAAACCTGCAGAATTTCTCCTACAGGTTATTAATTTTAGAATATTAATATGTGACTTTTATCTCGCCGTCACCAGTTTGGATGCCTGTTTGTGTCGATCCGTTGGCAACGCCACATATGTATGACGAGCCGCCGCCACCACCACCGTCATCGCCCGGATACGTCGGGATATATTGCTCA
>CAYZQB010000134.1:0-8982 GCA_964480395.1 uncultured Planctomycetia bacterium | reverse complement strand
ACAACTTCTTAAATATTATGTCACTAAGCACTAGATTCACAGATATTGTAGAGAAATTAATGCCAACAGCTGGCATTATTCTGCGAAATCTCCGCCACGTATTGTGAATTCGAGAATAAAATTCGTGTCTTTGTAGTAATAGTCGTTATTTACTAGTATCAAATGCACTCCCGCTTCGAGATTCCCTTCAAATGTACTGCCTTGACCGCTGCGTATCGCATTGCGTCTATTGCCGCTAAATGGTAAAGTGATTCTTGAAATATCCATGCTTGGATAACCGTTTTTATCTGAAATTTTGAATGAAATTTGAACGTTACTTTGTTCTCTGAGTACGATAATAAATATCTTACCTGTGCTTGTATTTCGTTCGAATTTGCCAGAAACCTTTGAATTAGCTCTCAACATTTGACTTTTTCCGAGTGAATGTAGGTCATCAAGAACCATAATCTGGAAATCAGCTTTAATTTCTTTGTCGGATATGTTTTCGAGCAAGATGTAGTATTCATCAGCGGAAATTTCGCTGAAAATGATGGCGGTTTTCGTATCCCTAAAAGAGTCTGCAATCTCCATCTTCTGAGAATGCAATGACAGTTTAACATTGCTAATTTCAGTCTCAGTGTAGACGCTTGATATAATTTTGAATTCCATTGTTGATTTGACCTTGAACCAATATTTAGATTTCTTTGCGAGATTCATATCTTTGAAGGTTCCGCTTGAGATTACAGGTGCTTTTAGCTTTTCATGGTAACCGTCAAGATATGTACCGGTAATCTTTGTTTTGCCGGTTAAAAAACTGCCGGTGGATTGGATATAATATGTCCCAGCAGGGATTCCGATGCTGATTATCGATGAATCCATATCTGTACGTCCCCATCTGTTTATATTCTTATCAATAAGATATAACTGTCCAAGGATAGTACCTTCGCTTGTTTCATCCTTCTTCAGGTCTTCTTCTTTGCTTTTCTTAATAAAGTACAGATACCCGTTGCCGTTGCCGCCTTTAATCGATCCTTCAATCTGAATCCATGCAGGTTTCTCGAAAACATATTTGAACCACGTCGGAAACAGTGGTTTTTGTGTAAATTCAGTTTTTGCTTCGAATATTCTTGGATCTTTTGTATCAGTCGCCTGAAGTTTAGTGATTATAGCACTTTCTTGGGAATGACCACCTCCGACATCTTCAAGCTTGAGCGTTAATTCGAAGCTGTTCGCTTTGGCATTGTTGTAACTTGATATCCTGATGAAATACACCCCTGTTGTGCAGAGACTTTTTATTGTTTCAAGATTGTTTGTTGTGCTTGAGTTAGCAATTTCTTGTCCTTGAGCATTCAGCAGGAAAAGGTCAAGATTGCCTTTGTCATTATCGAGTTTCATTGCCAGATTGATTGATGCATTTTTATTCAGACTGAAAGCATACCAAGCGGGTATTGATGAAGCGAGTCCTTTTGTAACTGTTTCTGGCTTTATCTGTGCTGCTTTCTCCCGGCTTATATTTAACCAAGTCGCGGTATTGATATCCTGCATTTTCGTCGGCGAAAGTAATTCCCCGGAAATTTTAAAGTCGGTTTCAAGAGAGTAAACTGTTTCACCCCAATAGCGCGCGCTGTATCGTACAACAAGTCTATAAATCCCAGCATCAATCTCACCATCGATAATTTCTATATTGCCGGTTCCCTCGCTATCGGAAATTATTTCACCGTTTATTCTTTGCAATTCAAGGTCTATGTCTGCTTCTGTGTTACTGAATTTACACATGATTTTATACTTTGTGCGACCTGAGAAACACATTGTGTAATAGGAACCGCCATTGCTTGAAATCTTATGATTCTCGTATTTGCCTGATGATAACGGAAAAGGATAACTGACATTGTTTGAGAATTGACGCTTGGGACCGACAAGAAATGTAAGGACAATTTTGCTTGACTGCACTGGCTCAACCGGCTCAAGTTTCACGTAATATATTTTGCCTGGGGACAGAAATTTCTTCAATATCACAGGATAATCGCTTGAAAATTCAACTATTTCCGGCTCATCCTTAGTGGCATCGTAAAGTGAAAGTGTGAATTCATACTTTTCGTCCTGGCTGTAAAGCGAGACTTCAAGATTGTCAGTATTGGTGCTGGCAGCAATTTTGTACCAAAGTGATTGTTCACCTTGATAAATAATCGGGAAAATATTGCACTTGCTGATAGTTGTCGCAGATGCTCGAGTAACATTGTCAAATTCTCCTCGCATTGATGAACTTGACGGATAATTGTAAAGCGTGATTTTGAAGGGAATTTCTTCTTTTGAATCACTATCCAATTTCACAAAATAAATCCCACCCTCAAGCTCTGAATTAATAAATGTCTTCCCTTTCATGCTGTCCGCTTTTTCAATGATTTCGTATCCATGATTGAGGTTCAGACTGAAATCGGCTTCTTCAGATTCAGTTGCAATAGAAAGCTGAACTCGCCTTTTACGGTTAAGCCGGAAATAGCACCAACCTGTTTTGACGCAACTAAATTCAGATTCGAATTCACCTCTAAGATTAATGTCTTCAGGTATTTGTACATTCCAGATTTGTGCGGAAGTTATATCAGAAGTCGAAGTCGGTGAATCGGATGATGAGAAATCAAACAACAGATTAATATTGTTTTCAAGCCCCTTTGTGATGTTCTCAATTTCAAGGAAATAATCACCTTTAACAAGCTGAGTCAATAGAATTTCGTCATTGCTCTTGGTGTTTGCAGATTTTACAAGTGTTTTCTTAGCATCATAAAGATTTAGATTAATATCCCCCTTGTTGAACTTGAAGGTCGAATAAATCCGTAAATTGCCGTCTTTAGGAGCATTAAGCGAAAAATACTGTTTTGTTCCACTTTTAACAGCGATTAATCCCAAAATCGGTTCGTTAGATATTTTTAGTGCATTTTCAAACGATACATTATCGCTGATTTTCTTAAATGTGCAGCGAATCATGGTTTTAAGCGTGCTGCTAGTGAAATTCTTAAGATTTATATGATAAACACCAATTCCAACAATCTTTTTCATGGTTTGAGAAGCTTTTGAAGAATTGAAAAGATTTTTCACCAGAACATCAGCTTCATTGCTGCCAATAAAATTTAGTTCGACTTTTTTATATTCTTCATCATCAATTGTGCCTTGCGTGATTTTATATTCAACTGTCAATTCACCGAAAGAATCAATGTTAAACTGCAGCCATTTGTTATTCTGTGGATTGATTTCCAACTCGTATTCTTTTGAATCCGCTCGAATCAATATGGGGTCTTGAAATTTCAGCCCTGAGGCAATAACAGTGGATCCACCATACATTCTAATCCTGAAAGTCTGCTCCTTCAACGCGTTTGACTTCACAATTACGTAATAAATCCCGATTTCGAGATACCCTCGATAATAAAGGCGGTTGTTCTGCTTGACATTAGTTGAACCAACAATAATTTCGCGTTCTTTATCCTTAGTTTCGGAATAAATCTTCATATCGATATCACCCTCGAATTGAGTATAATAGAGCGTGATATTGATGTAATTTCTGCGTGCTACCTTGAATTTGTAGTAAAGACTATTGTTTCTGCGAACTTTGCCAGTTAATTGTGTGCTGGGATTTAAGGGAATCGGGTTGTCAAAACTTAAACCCACTTCGTCTTTGGTGAATAGACTTGATTCAACGAATCTTAAAAACATGCTGAAATCGATATCATACGTTTCAGCATCAGATACATTTTTCAACTCGATGAAATACTGCTGCTTATCAAGCTTGAATACGTACTCACCGGTTTTTACGTCTTTTTGCACAGGATTAACAAGAATGTTTTTACTGTCATAAATTTTCAGAGCAAGTTTTGAGAAATCTTCTGCACCTGCGAATTTTACGACCATATGTTTGTCTGAGTCTGAATTAACTTTAAACCACTGATTTTCACCAGTATTAATTTTCATTGTAGTATAAAACCCTTGATTCAGAAGTTTTGCACCTTCAAGGTTTTTTTCTGGTTCAATCCGCTTAATTGGTAAATCGTCTTTGTCCTTGATTTGAGTAACATCGATAAGCATACTGCATTCAGAATTGTTGTATTCGATTTTCTCAATATCATCAGTCTGAATTGAAATAAAATATTTTCCTTTTGCAAAGATGTAATCACCAAGATTCTCTTTGTGATATTCAAGCTCAAAAGTGTTTTTTCCAGGTTCTTTCGGATCTTCGTTATTTTTGTTCGTGGTGTCAGATGGTCTTGTCTGGGTTTTAGTGTCAGGAAGCTTAATATTATTGCTGTCGAATGAAAGTACGATATTTCCCGGTAAAAGAGTTGTTTCGTTTGCGATGAACATTTTTAGCTTGTAGTTTACTGCTTTAATGTTGCGCATTTGAAGGTTGAATTGCAGTTTTGAGTAATTTTCAAGTGATAGTAAGTACCATTCTTGAGTGCCCGGTTTCTCGAATGTCAATTTTTTGTCAACTTTGAAATCTCCGACGTTGATATGCCAATTATTGCGTAAAGGAACAGAATATGTGCTTTCAGAGTTGATTTTAGATAGTTTGGTGATAATTCGCTCTGCAAGAAGCTTCAGAATCGGTAAATCCTGTGAATATTCGTATGCTTGGTCTATTTCCCAGAGTGATTTCAAGTATTCATTGTTTGTGTACAAATTTGTCGCATTGTCGAGATGCTTTTTAATGAGGATGTCACGTGTTTCAAAGAAAGCATCCACAACTTTTTTCCGGAGTTTTTCAGTGAGTTTTTGTTCTTTTGAAAGGGTTTTCAGCAGATAATATGCTTTGATGTAGTTTTTCGATTCAACTTCCATAAATGCGTCATTTAGAGATGATTTTATCGAACCAGGAATGTTTTTATATTCGAAAATTTCGATGAATTCATCAAAAGTATTATTATCAGCAAAAATCTTTTTTGCTTGCCTGGTGTATTCAAGTCCAAGCTTCACATTGTCAGTAATCTCAGCATATTTAATACTGTCGAGAACAATGGGCAACAATCTTGCTTTGATAAATTCACGGGTTGCATCATCTTTTGCCTGCTTGTAACTTGAAATATAAGTGCTGATTAACAGCGGATAATCCTCAAGCTCAGCATTCTTTTCGATTTTGTACGCCTGCTCGAAATTTAGCTTGCTGTTTGATTCAAAACTGAGATTTTTTAACAATTCATCAATGTTGTCAGCATGCAGCGATTCATCGGGCATTGCGATTTCAGCATCGTAAACGGGTATTGAAAATTCCTTTGTTTTGATGGGCTGGGACTGCATTAACGACAATTCCACATCAAATTTAGTCTTAAGTGTTTTAATCCTGAGTTTGACTTTGTCTAAAACGTCTGGGTTGGGAAGAAGAAGGAAATACTTTCCCTCAGCATCGATGATATTCCTGATTTTATGATAACCCGGATAATAATTTGCAGGTAATTCAGCATTTAACTCGATCTCTACACCAAAAGGAGTCGAGCCGTCAGGATTCATAACATCACCCTTGAGCATGACGAACCTTGGATAACAGGGGATGACAATGTCTTTGCTGATGTCATTACTTTTAAGCATCACGCTGAGTTCTTGTGCAAAATATTCAGTATCAGCAATCTTAATATTCAGACTTAGATTCGCCTTAAAATCCACGCTGAAAGGCGTTAAACCTTTCTTATCATTAACAGTAATTTCGAACTTAAGGTTCTTATTTGTAACTGCATCGACAAGATGTATTTTAGTATCAATTATTTTATCGTAATCAGTGATTTTGAATCCATCAGGATTTCTAAGCGTCTTGGGAAGCTTGTCTTTATTGGCACTATCATCTGTTATCGCGGATTTTAACGGAAATAAAACAACCATACACGCAATAAGTAAATATAATCTTCTGTTTATAATCATTTAATCCTCCAGAATCGATTTTACAAAATTTCGACTTACGTTAATGCAAAAATAGGATGTTCCATTTCTTGATACGATGAAAACACTTAAAGCACTTCAAAGATGCTGATAAATCTGAAAAACATCCTATAATCTTTGTAATTATTAACTCATTTGTTAAAAGTAAGTTTAATATATTATGTTTTCTTTTAAAACAGCAACGGTATTTTTACCTTTGTAGCTTCTTCGATATATCGATATAGGCTTTAAGAGGAAAAAATGACATCAAACAATGATTCACAAAACAGCGGTTTCCGCAACAGCGAAAATGGCGGATATCGCAACAGTACAAATTTCAGCAAAATTGAAGATTTGACTGAAAATATAAATCTTTATGGATATTCGAGGTTTAAAAACATTGGAAGTTCAGATTTTAGTAAAGTTTTTGCAGCGTTGCACACTTCGACAAACAACCTTGTAGCTTTGAAGTTTTTTCAGTCAACATTCATTAAAGACCCGGTAAAAATTCAGCAATATATCAAAGAAAATGTTGCTGCTGGTCGGCTTAACCACATTAACATTGCAAAAGTGTTCGAAGCTGGGAAGCTCGACGCTTTGGATTATATTGCTATGGAGTTTCTCTATGGCAGAAATCTCAAAAGTATCATGAATGATGTTAAAATTCTTAACCCATATCTCGCATCTGACATTATTCTTAGAGTTGCTTTAGCACTTGAGCATGCAAATGATAATGCACTGATTCACAAGGGTATTAAATTAGAAAACATTATGATTTTAGACCAAACGAAGAACTTGAAACTTCAAGGTTTTGGACTTGCTCATTACGTTAACACAGAAATTTCCGAAAATGTCGATTTCCTCCTTGATTCGCTGAAATATGCCTCACCAGAACAGGCAGCAGAAAAAGCAATCGATTTCAGAAGCGATATATACTCACTCGGAGTCTGTTATTATTTTCTTGTTACAGGCAAATATCCTTTCGTTTCTGATAATCCTGAAGTAATGATCGCAATGCACAAAGACGCTTTGCTGATTGCACCATCGAAAATTCGCTATGAACTAGACGAGAACATCGAAAAAACAATTATCAAGATGCTCAACAAGAAACCTGAGGATAGATTCAATTCATATTCGTCTTTAATCTCAAATCTCACTGAAATTCTTGAGATTACTGATTTACAGACATATATCGATTCCGAATCTTTTGAACATAGCGCAATTGCGGTTGAACATCCTGTGAATGCAATTCCTCTTGCATCTACGCTGATTTCCTTAAATAATCAGCTTGTTGACATTGAAGATGATGAAATCGAAGAGATTGAAGAAATCGGTGATAATGAAATTGAAGAAATCGAAGAAATTGACGAAAAAGAAATCGAAGAAATTTCAGGAAGTCCAAATGCACCAAAATTCTTGAAAAAACCACCAAAAAAACTCAAATCAGGTTTGAATACCGGTGTTTCAGCTTCAACAAAGACTGAAATCGGTCGTGTAAAGCACAAAACAACGCATTTGCTTAACAAAGGTACAAAATCCAGAATACCTGACACTAATGATAGAGAATCAAAAACCGGTAAGCACGGTATTCGGCATGTAAACATGGAGAACGTTGAACCTGATAGGATCAAACAAAAACGAAGACCGGAAAATGTAGAAAAAACAACAAGAAGGCGTGAAAAAACAGCGGCTTCCGCGCAAGCGAAAACAGCGGCTTCCGCGCAAGCGAAAACAGCGGCTTCCGCACAAGCGCAAAAAGCTGATTCGGGAAAAGCAATCCCAACAATATCTGCAAATGTAAAAACTCCTACAAAAATCCAAAAAATCCGAAATATTAAGGATGCTAAGCCTCTTCAAAAAGCACCACCACCATTAATTTCTCCAAATAAACGGCAACCGATTCCCATTCAAAATCAACAATCGAAAATTTCCGATAATGAGCCAGATGTTATATTCCCAGAATTGATTCATGAACATTTGCTGGATAACAATAATCAGTTTGTTCACAACATCCCAAACGAAAATTCAGTTGAGTTTTTGGAATCGAAAACATCAAGCGGTAAATACTCGAAAGCACCAAAAGTTCCTTCAGGTGGTGGGGATAAAATTCGCCTTAATTTGGGTACGATTACTCTAGATTCTTCGTCAAAAATCAGTAATCCTGATGAATCCTCGAATTCACAAAAGAATAATATTAATAATCATGGTGCAGAAGAAGTTGAAATTGAAGAAATGCTTGATGAGATAACAGATTTTGAAAATATCGATTTGTCATCTTCCGAAGACGATACAACGCCGGACACAGATTAGTTTTCATAGTGAAATTAGTTAGATGTGAATTTTTCTAGTGCTTTCACACAGGTTTTCTTTGTAATTATCGCTACTTTATCACCTGCTTTAATCACAGATTCACCGAATGGAATTAAAACTTCACCATTAAGCTTTTCAATAGCAATAATCAATGCACCCTTTGGCAGTTTTACATCTTTTAATGGTGTATCGATGAGCTTCGACCCGTTTAGAGCTTGAATTTCATCGACTTCAATGTCGTTTTGGTTCAACAAGATAATCGACAGAATCTTGCCTTTTCGAATTCTTTCAAGAATTTTTGCAACAGCAACTTGCTGGGGGAAAATCCCAGCATCAATCCCCAGATTCTTCACAAGTGAGGCAATATTCCTGCGTTTCAGAACAGCAATACCTTTTTTAACGCCATTGGATTTCGCATAAAGAGTTGAAATTATATTATCTTCTTGGTCTGATGTTGCTGCTATAAAGACATCCGATTCGTCAATTCGTTCATTCTCGAAAATCGCCTTCTCAAGTACATCACCCTTAAGCACAAGAGTTTTCGGTAGTTTGTTTGAGAGGAATTCCGAACGTTTAGCATCCATCTCAATTAATTTGATTTTGTATTTATAATTCGTAAAAATGACGTTTGGGTTTATATTTATGTTGGTATCAGTGGTTTTGAACATTGATTTCGATTCTTTTTCGAAAGCCCGAGCAATGTAATAACCGATGTTTGAACCACCGAAAATCGTAATATTCTTGACATCCTTAGCATCTTCACCAGAAAGATATTTAATGATTCTATAAAACAGGATA
>CAYZQB010000133.1:3120-9001 GCA_964480395.1 uncultured Planctomycetia bacterium | reverse complement strand
TTTCTTTCGCCAATCACTGATTTTAACGTATTCTGTATTAATACCCATAGTCAAAGAATCTAGTGTTAGAGCATTACCTTGAGCATTATTACCATCAGTATATCCGGCTTGTTGCATAAGTTTCTTCGCATATATTAATTCACGTCTAACTTCCATGTTTTTTGCTTTATCCCAAGTGTAAATAGACCAATTCAGTCCGAACCGAACTTCTGCTATCACTTCATTTTTCTCCGGTTTTCGATTCAACTGTTCATCTGCAAGCTTTGTATGATTTTCATCAAGATTTTGGTATTCATAGAAAAATATTGAGTATTTTTCTGTTAGATATTTTTTCTCATTCTCAGTTAGCTCACTAATTTTAATCCTTTTCTGCTCGTTCTTATTTATGATTTCATTAAAACAATATTCAATATCAGCTATTTTATCGATGTATGTAATCTCGTCAGGTTTTTCATAGCCGTAAATACCTGGTGGAATAAGTGAATGAGAAATTAAATTGCGACCATTATTAAATGTTTTGTCGAATTCTTCCATGTTTAGTGCAATTGCTGCTGCCTGTCGCAGTTTACATTTCTTTTCACCTAAACCTCCCCAAACTGAATCCTGCATGTTAAAAGCAAAATACCAGATACTTGTCTGAGTTGATGTCGATAAACGGATTCCCCGGTCTTTATAAGCTTTTGTAATAGTAGGTTTTCCGTTAACAAATTTAACAACCTTGTCAAACTTATCTGCTCCAATACCTGATACTAAGAAGCGTCCTTTTAAGAATTCTTCCCAATATTGTTCGGCGGAATTCACTTTTAATCTAATTATTTTGTCAATAAATGGTAGCTTTTTACCAGCATCATCCAATAATCCATTTATTTTGTCAGTTTTCTCACCTACTTTTGGATAAAAATCTTCTCGATAAATGGGGTTTTTCCACATTTCATTTCTACCTTCATTGCTAACTCGCTGATAATATGCTCCTGTTCCAACAGTAAAATTGTCCAAATGATAATAATACTGTCGCAAAATATGTTGATAGAAAAACTCTTCCGCTTCTATCGGCATCGGCGCAAAAAATGGCATGACAAGCCAGTGTAAAAACTTTGCGTAAGGTTTCTTGAAATTAATGCGATATGTGTATTTATCAATAACTTCAACACCTTTAAAATCATATTTATCATAATCAAATTTAAACGGATATAACCATAATTCATCTTCAGGAATATTTTTTAATGCCTGTAATTTTTGTTTATACTCTTTATTTATTTCTTGATAAAATTCAAATGAACCTGGAAAATAGTTAAAGAATATTTTTGCAATTGGTGACAATCTTGCTGGGTTAAACAATCTTTTTATTTGGTAAACAAAATCTTCGGCGATGAGTTCGCGAGTATCAGAGTTAGTTGTTTTTAATAAAAATAAATCTCCGCAAAATTCATTGGCTTGGATTTCATTAATATTGTAGTATTTGTACTCTCCGTTTTCATCTTTTGCAAAACATGGATGAGGAGCAAAGTAAATTCCCTTTTTAATTTTAATATCCATAAATATTTCGATTTTTTTAAGATCTATTTCATGAAATGCTGGCTTTGTTTCATTCAAGAGTCTTTTTACTTCATTTTTTGACAAATCCTTACCGGTTTGTTTCCAACGATATGTAAATTTGGGCATTGTCTCAGCAACTCGTGGAATGAGCTGATATGGACGTTTTAGTGGATGGTAAGTCAAAGGTGGTTCATAAATTGTACCAATTATTGTAATTTCATTGGATGAATATGATAATGCAGGATCCAAACTACTAGAATAGGTATCAAATCCAATGCAATATATGTTTTCCGCTTTTAACGGCGGAAGTTCGACGTAATCCGGCTTTTCATCACTCTCCTGTGCTACTGCTTGGTATGTGTCAGAGCTGATTATCATGAATGAAATAAATAGCAGAATAAACAAAATCCTCGTTATCGGTTTCATCGCATATCTCCAACAATTGACAGAAAATATTGTCTAAGATACAATAATTTACTGAAAATAAGAAAGTAATTTTCAAATATTTTCAAGATTGAACTTCGGTAAGCATTAAGAGTAATTTAAGTCAACAACTTGATTAATTTACTTTATCATTGGTTTCAAACTTCATGAGATATGCATAAACCGATGTATCAGAATATATTGTAGAAATTAGTAAAAAAATGTGTTATAATGACTAATGCTTAAACCTTATTTCTTAGCGTGAATTTAGATGGGTTCACAGCGAAAAAACAAAGGTTCGGGCTTATAATGAGTTTATTTTGAATGCTGAAATGTTGTAGGGATAGGATATGAAAAAACTAAAGTTAATACAATTGTGTTTGAGCTTGGTTTTTGTGTGTTTAACAGGATGCGGAGTGCTGATAAATCCGACACCAGAGATTGTTGTCAAACAGGATTCAGTAGAGATTCCATCCATAACAGGTGAATTTGATTTCGGCGATGTGCGTGTTGGAAATTTCAGCCTTGCCATCACATTTACAATCGAAAATAATCGCCATTCTTCGCTAAAACTCGCTGATGCACCGGACACAATCCTCAAAATTAACGACGATGAAGCAGAATTTGCAATTAATCAAACATCTATACAAACAGAATTATCACCTGAAGATACAACTTCATTTACTATCACATTCAATCCAGCGTCTGAAGGTTTAAAATCTGCAACTGTTTTGATAGATAACAATGATATCGATGAGAATCCATACTCTTTCACGATTAAAGGTGCTGGAGTTATCCCCGAAATTAACGTTAAACAAGGATCTACCAATATTCCTACTGGCTCAGGGATTTACGATTTCGGAGAAGTTATTATCGGTGATTCAAGCCCAGAAATTACTTTTACAATTGAAAATACTGGTTCAGGAGAACTCAACTTAGATGGCTCACCCGATATAATCGTATTCAATGGTGCTGATACTTCAATATTTTCGATCAATCAAACACAAACTACAAACCTGGTTTCTCCAGGAACTATTACTTCATTTACTGTCATTTTTTCCCCATTAAGTGTCGGAATAAAATCTGTAACAATTGTGATTGCAAATGATGACACCGACGAAAACCCATATATATTTCTTATAATGGGATTATGTACTGCAAATCCTGAGATCAATATTCAGGATGCAAAACTCAACGATATCGAAAGTGGCTCAGGTAGTTTTGATTTCGGATTAGTGAGTGTTGGTACTTCGATAGAAGAGATATTCACGATTCAAAATACAGGTGATGGCGATTTAATTCTCTCTGGAACACCTTTAATTACTATCACTGGTTCAGGAGCAAGTGTATTTTCCGTATCTTCAGAGCCTATAACGCCGATATCGCCAGGCTCAGATACAACTTTCAAGATTGAATTTGCACCGATAGACATGCAACAATATTCAGCAATTGTTTCAATTACAAACAACGATCTGGACGAGAACCCCTATACTTTTACTATCACAGGCATGGGTTTTTTCTCTGATACTACTTTCGATTTCAATGGTGACGGATTTGACGATATTATAGTTGGTGCATATAAGGATGATGATGGTGGATCTGAATCTGGTTGTGCGTTTATCTTTTTCGGTTCCCTAATCCCGTCTGCTGTGATTGATGCAGAAGATGCAGACGTAAAAATCATTGGTGGTGATATTGGTGATAAATTTGGATTTAGTGTTTCATCAGCGGGGGATTTTAATAGAGATGGATACGATGATGCTATTATCGGTGCTGCTACAGACGATGATGGCGGAATGGATTCAGGTTGTGCTTACATTATTTTCGGTTCAGATGAACCTTTATCGGAAATCGATATATCTGATGCAGATATTATAATCATTGGTGAAAATCATGAAGACCATTTTGGTTGTTCTGTATCATCTGCAGGTGATTTCAATGGTGATGGTACAACTGATATTATTGTTGGTGCAAGAGGCAATGATAGTAGTGGTAGTAATTCAGGCTGCGCATACATCTTCTATGGCAGCACAAACCCGTCCTCAAATATTGATGCATCAGATGCAGATGTGATAATAATCAACAATTCTGGTAGTGGGCTTTTCGGATATTCAGTCTCCTTAGCAGGTGATTTCAACAAAGATGGTTTAGAGGACATAATTGTTGGTGCATATGGATATGCATATATCTTTTTCGGAAGTACTACTATGTCAACAACACTTGAAACATCGAATGCTAATGTTCAATTAATTGGTAATAATTTTGATGAAAAATTCGGATTCAGCGTATCCTCTGCAGGAGATGTAAATAATGATGGTTTCAAAGATGTAATTGTTGGAGCACCTTTAGAATATTATACTAGCGGGAAATCAAGTCATGCATATATCTTTTTCGGTAGTTCTAACCCCGTCTCATCTATTAGTGCGTCAGATGCAGACGTGATTTTAATTGGAGAAGATGATGAGTACACTTTTGGTGACTCAGTTTCTAATGCTGGGGATATAAATAATGATGGATTTTGTGATGTCATTGTTGGATCAAAAACAAGTGATCTGAATACTACATATTCAGGATGTGCATTTGTTTTTTTCGGGAGTATAAATCCTCAATCTGAAATAAATACTTCAGATGCAGATTTAATATTATTTGGCGATGATTATGAAGATTATTTTGGCATTTCTGTATCGACAGCTGGAGATGTCAATAAAGATGGATTTGAAGATTTTATAGTAGGAGCACTGTTTGATGATGATGGTGGGTTGAGATCCGGTTGTGCATTTATTTTCCTTGGGAAAGAAAACTGGAATTCATCACTGACCGCATCAGATGCTGACGTAAAATTAATTGGTGAAGATGCTGGTGATAGTTTCGGTTGGTCAGTAGCAGGTGGAAAATAGAATCGTTGATGATTGGTTCGTTTAATGTGTAATTTGCAATGAATATTGTAGTTTGTGGAGTGAGATATGATGAAGCTAAGGTTAATATTAGTATGTTTTAGCTTGGTTTTTGTGGTCTCGACGGGTTGCGGAGTGCTGATAAATCCGACACCTGAGATAAATGTCAAGCAGGATACAACAGATATTCCATCCATAATTGGTGAATTCGACTTTGGTGATGTACTTGTTGGAGATTCGAGTCCTGCAATCACTTTTACAATCGAAAATAATGGGAAATCTATATTAAAATTAGATAATGTGCCTAATCCAATCGTCATTGCCAGCGGTGATGAAGCTGATTTCATCATTGACCAAAAATCAATCCAAACCGAATTGTCGCCGAAAGAAACGACAACTTTCACGATAACATTCAACACGACGACTCGAGGAGCAATTCCGAAAATTCCATCCCTGCGCCAAGAAATCATAGTTAACTTTGGTTATATTCTACAAATATATTTCGATTTCAAGTTTAGAATCGGTTATAATCAAAATGAATATTATGAAAATATTTTATTGCAATCACTTTTCAATCATATGCATATCAGCGAAGATTAGGAGTAAATCATGAAGATTTCAGCATTGTTGTACTGTGTGTTGTCTCTTCTTTTCATTCTCACACCTGCCTGCAATGTCAGAATCAATCCGGTTCCGGAAATCAATATTCAGGATTCATCGGGAAACGATATTACAAATTGTTCAGGAATCTTTAATTTTGGAAATTTACTTATAAATTATGACTCGTTTGAAACTTTCACGATTCAAAACACTGGAAATACAGATTTGGAACTCACCGGTTCACCAAAAGTTAAAATTTCCGGCTCTGGTGCATCCGCATTTCAAGTTGTTACGCAGCCGATATCACCAATACAACAAGAATACATCTCAACTTTAACAATAAAATTCGAGCCGACTTCAAATCAAAGTTATTCAGCAACAGTTTCAATTGCAAACAATGATATTGATGAGAATCCATACACTTTTAC
>CAYZQB010000133.1:0-3020 GCA_964480395.1 uncultured Planctomycetia bacterium | reverse complement strand
CAGCAACAGTTTCAATTGCAAACAATGATATTGATGAGAATCCATACACTTTTACAGTATCCGGCACAGGTGTTCGCGTTCCTGAGATTAATATTAGACAAGGTTCAGTGAATATTCCTTCAAAAACAGGAAGATATGATTTCGGATTAATTAAAGTTGGTAAATCAAGCCCAGCAATTACTTTTACGATTGAAAATCTCGGTATTACCAACCTCAATCTAACTGCATCACCAAAAATTCAGATTTCAGGTACTGATTCTTCGATGTTTACTGTTAATCAAAACATGACTACCTCACCTATTACACCTGGTAAGTCAACGATATTCACTTTAACATTTCATCCGACAAGATTAGGTGTAAAAACCGCACAAATCTCAATTGCAAACAACGACTCAGATGAGAATCCTTATACTTTCACGATTTTAGGTAAAGGTAAGGTTTTTGATTTTAACGGTGATGGTTTTGACGATGTCGTTGTCGGAGCCGAATATGACGATGACGGTGGGGATAGATCCGGTTGTGCATTTATTTTTTTCGGAAGCTTTAACCTATCATCTGTAATCGATGCATCAAAAGCAAATGTAAAACTTATAGGCGAAGATACTGACGACATTTTCGGTGGAAGTGTTAGCTGTGCAGGCGATGTAAACAACGATGGTTATGACGATGTAATTGTCGGTGCAAGCCATAACGATGACGGCGGACGACATTCCGGCAGTGCTTACATATTTTTCGGATGCTCGAATCCAGCGTCAATTATCGATGCATCAAATGCTGATGTAAAATTCATCGGGGAATATGCTGGTGATAAGTTCGGTTGCAGCGTCAGCGGTGCAGATGATGTGAACAAAGATGGTTATGACGATGTTATTGTCGGAGCCGAAGCGAACAGGACTTATTCCGGTTGTGCATTCATATTTTTCGGTAGCTCTAACCTTCCTTCGGTAATCGATGCATCAAATGCAAATGTAAAACTCATTGGTGAAGATGCTGGTGATATGTTCGGTTGCAGCGTCAGCGGTGCAGGTGATATTAACGACGATGGTTATGACGATGTCATTGTCGGAGCTTTTAGAGACGAGGTTGGCGGAAGAAATTCAGGTAGTGCATTCATATTCTTCGGAAGTGCTAACCTATCTTCGGTAATCGATGCATCGAATGCTAATGTAAAATTAATCGGTGAAGATGCTGGTGATATGTTCGGTTGCAGCGTCAGCGGTGCAGGTGATATAAACGGCGATGGTTTTGTTGACGTAATCGTTGGCGCAGACGGGGATGATTTAGGTGGACAAAGTTCTGGTAGTGCATATATATTTTTCGGAAGCTCTAACCTTCCTTCGGTAATCGATGCATCAAATGCAAATGTAACACTCATCGGTGAAGGTGAAGGAGACAGTTTCGGGGAAAGCGTCAGCAGTGCCGGTGATATGAACGGCGATGGTTATTACGATGTCATTGTCGGATCTTCAGGAAACGATAACTCTGGCTGTTCATTCTTATTTTTTGGAAGCTCTAACATGCCTTTTGGAATCGATGCATCAAATGCAAATGTAAAACTCATTGGCGAAGATGAAGGAGATTCATCCGGTTACAGCGTCAGCGGTGCAGGTGATATAAACGGCGATGGTCATTACGATGTCATTGTCGGTGCATACTCAGACGATGATGGAGGGGAATATTCTGGTTGTGCTTTCATATTTTACGGAAACTCTAACATGTCTTCGATAATTGACGCATCAAATGCTGATGTAAAATTCATTGGTGAAGATGAAGGAGACCGCTTTGGTTGCTCTGTTTCCGGCGGAAAATAAATTTATAACTGCCGATGACCTTATCTTTTGGTGTTTGAAAGTACAGGCTCAGCAAAATTTGTTGTTTTCAAATAAACTATGCCGAAAAGATTAGGTGTTAAATCATACACAATTAATATTAAAATCGAGTACAAACTAATAACCGGCAAATATATCAAAAATAGATAAGCGAAAAAATCTACGATAAATTCAGGACTGTAAAGAATCATATAAACCAAAAATACAACAAAACTCACTAATGCTGGAAATACAATTATCCATCGTAGATAGTTTAGTATTGATTTATAAGATGCGTAAACTAGCATTATAAGCCAACAAAGAGTTATTATGATTGCAGCGATGATTGCTGAAAATTCCTTAACATTTAATCCGATTGAAAATATTGAAAAAAATATGAAAAATAACGAAACGCCTAGTAAAAAAATAAGTAATGCATAAAGCAAATATGGAAATGGGAACAGCAACCATTTTAAACGGTTATCAGCGAGTCTTTGTGATAATCTGCTTATATATTTCATACAAATATCTTACCTTATTGCGATTCTAAATCAACGTATTTCAACCGATTTTTCTATAAATATAAAATAATGGAGTAATAATGAAGATTTTAAGTTTATAATTTTCGAAATTGAGATTTGGAACATTCATTTCAAAAATATTTTTGTATTTAAAGTAAACATTTTCAGGTGATATTTGCTTATTTTAATGTAGAATGAAAATCAGGAGTTTTTTACTTTTTTATTGGAGTTAAGATGCGTAAATGCTTTGTAATAGCTGTGTTTTTGTTGTTTGTGGTGGTTTCGATGAGCTGTGACGCAAGAGTCATCGGGTTTTCGCTTCATCCCCAAAAACACGATTTCGGCACCGTCAACCTCGGAGACAAGGAATTGATGCATTTCCGGGTGAAAAACCTATCAAATGAAACGTATATTATCACGAAAATTCAGCTTATGGGTGTGAGCACCAGCAATTTCAGGATCACAGCTGGCTCAGTCGTTCCGAAATATATGCAGCCGCAAGGTTATGTCATAATCAGCGTTGAATACGAGCCACAAAATGCCGGGCTGCACGTCGCTTTCATCCAGATAACTCACACAGGACCAAAGATTAACGAGCGTATCGACCTTCTGGGCACTGGTTTCCCTGTCGCTCGGATGAACATAAATTCTGAAAACATCGATTTTGGCACGGTTTACGTAACGCGGTCTG
>CAYZQB010000132.1:0-9054 GCA_964480395.1 uncultured Planctomycetia bacterium | reverse complement strand
ATGATTTCATTGGTCAACTCGACTTTTTTACCGTTTACGAAGACTTCGTATTCAACAATCTCACGAATTATCTGCATTTTGAGCGTATCACCAGCAAAATATTTTGTGAGCATACCGCGAAACTGCTCAATTATCTTTGCAGTATCATCGTCGAACATCTTCCCATCGACCGAATAAACAATGTCACCCACCTGCAAACCCGCTTTCTGCGCAGGTGAAAGGGCAGTAACCATGGTGAGTTTGACGCCGTGTTTCGCTTTGCATCCTTCGATTTTCGGCAATTCGGCTTGTAGCTCCATGTTGATACCCATGTAACCCGGACGTTTTTCAGTCTTAGTTTCCTGAGAAAACGCAATGCCTGTGAGAATAAACGTAAATGCAAAAATTAAAATCGACAACTTCTTACACATTTTCATCCTCCCTTTTTTTATCTATATAATTTCTACCTTGTCTTAAATTGTTTGAATTCATGTATTTTACAATATCTTGAATAACTTGTGCTTTTGATTTTCCCCAATTTGGTGCAATAATTCCTTTACCAGCTAATTCACCAACAAGCCGTTGAATGACCATATTTTCAGGCAATCTCGCAATATATTTTGACACAAGCTCGATATAGTTTTGATACTCCAATGCTTTATATTCTCCAACTTTGTACATCTTTGCAAGTGCAGTATTTTCGCAGACATATAGGTGATGAATCTTTATGCTGTGCGGGTTCAGCCGTGCCACCTCATCCGCAGTTTCCATAATTTCTTCGTCAGATTCTTCAGGAAGCCCCAAAATCGAATGCAAAACTATTTTTAACCCATACTTTTTTGCTCGATATACCGCATTGATTGTAGCTTTATGCAGGTGTCCACGATTTATTCTCTCCAATGTCTTATCATGAGCAGACTGCATGCCTAATTCTAGGTACAAAAGCTTTGGAAATCGAGATTGATATGAAGCAATCAAATCTAATACATCATCTGAAACGCAATCTGGACGCGTTCCAATCGCTAACCCAACAATTTCCTCGTCGTCAACAATTGCATCATACTTTTGCTTAAGCTCATCGACCGTGCCATAAGTATTCGTAAATGCCTGAAAATAGGCGATGAATTTATCGTAGCCGAACCTTTTGCCGAATTTCTTTCCGTTTTCAATCTGCTCAGCAAGCGTTTTCCCTGCTAACTCCCGATGTGCCGGGCTGAAACTCGCATTGTCACAAAAAATACATCCCGCCTGACTCAAAGTACCGTCGCGGTTCGGGCATGAGAAACCAGCATCAATCGTGATTTTGTATGCACCTTCCTCACCGATGCTTCGCAGCCAATTCTTAAATGTGAGATACGGTAAATGCTCCATAATTCTGCATCCAAAACTTCGAGTTGAAATTATAACTGAACTTTATACGTTTGCACTTGATTTAATAAGTATGAATGTTAAAAATATGTTTACAAGGTGAGGTGCCCGAGCGGTCCAAGGGGATGGTTTGCAAAACCATAATTCGTGGGTTCGAATCCCATCCTCACCTCCAGATTTTGAGGCTTCCTCGTGATGCCTTTTTTTTATGCAAGTTTAATGGCGGGCAGCGCGGAGTTTGAAGATTGCCTGCAGAAGTTCTTCTGATGTTGAGTACGTTTTTCCGTCTTCAGATGCGAGATTCAGCAACCCGACAGCTTCCTTATCCGAATAATGTAAAAGCTCCGTCAGAACATACCGTGCTTCGTCCACAGTTTCCTCACTTGCAGTTCTGAGCTTAACCTTAATTGCTCCAGACTCCTGCAAAAGCGCGAATTTACTCATCTTTCCCTGTAATTCAGCGATGATTTTTTTCGCGGTTTTCGGTCCAATATCCGGTAATCCTTTCAGAACGGATTCATTGCCAAATTCAATCGCAGCGGCGATTTCACTCACCGGAATCTGCATTGCTTTTAGTGCTTTTCGGATACCAAGCCCTGACACCGATGTAAAAAGCTGCAAAAATTCTTTCTCAACACGCTCAAGAAATCCAATCAACCGTCGATGCATCGTCATTCCGATGTTTCCGCCTTCGATAATCTCAAGCGTATGAAAAATGATATTTTCACCAATTTCCGGCATTTTATCAATAGCACCTGAGGGTATTAAAACCTCGTACCAGATATTATTCACATCAACGTAAACCCGTGTTCCGTCAATCCCGCGATAAATCCCTTCAATCCTCGCAATCATTGGTTTTCCAGCTAACTGTAATGTCTCTTTGTTGTCTTATTATGACTATCATTATTTATAATTCTATTAAGTGCCTGCAGAATTATCTCATGGTCACCGGGTTGTAGCGTACGAACATCAATGATTACACGCTCATCCTCAATGCGTGTGAAAACAGGTGGTTCATTCAAGCGTAAATTTCGTGCTAGCTCTTCCACAGTCAATTTCTCAGTTTTAAACGCAACAAGTCCTGTGGGAATCTGTGCTTCGGGAAGTGAACCGGAGCCAAGTTCAGAAAAGCCCCTTTTAAGCTGAATTTCAAGTCCTTTGACAGTGTTTTTCATTGTCTTGGCGAAAATCTTCGCAATTTCCATGGTTTGCTCATCTGTCATTGACATCATAAACCAAGTCGGGTTTTTCTTGCTCAAATTATCCGGGTCAAGAAACAATTGCAGACAAGCATGAAGTCCTGCGAGAGTGATTTTGTCACAGCGAAGTGCACGGTATAACGGGTGTTTCCGTAGTTTGTTAATCCAAATACTCTTTCCAACGATGATTCCCGCCTGAATTCCGCCAACTAGCTTGTCTCCAGATGAACACACGATGTCCGCTCCGTCTCTGATGGAATCCCTTACCAACGGCTCAGGATCATACCCGAACGTGCTGATGTCAGCGTATGCGCCTGCACCTAGGTCATCAATTACCGGAAGATTGTACTTTTTACCAATCTTTGAAAGCTCAATTACTGGAACTTCAGATGTAAAGCCGATTATTTTGAAGTTTGACGGATGAATTTTCATCAAAGCAGCGGTTTTGTCATTTATCGCGTTCTCATAATCATGATAATGCACTTTGTTGGTTGTGCCGATTTCACGCAAAGTTACACCTGCCTGTGCCATCACCTCCGGTAAACGGAAGGAACCGCCGATTTCAACAAGCTGACCCCTCGCAACAATAACTTCTTCACCATGATTTGTCATTTCAGCGAGGATTAGAAGTGTGGCAGCGGCGTTGTTGTTGACAACAACTGCACCCTCAGCACCTGTAAGTTCGCAAAGTAATGGCTCGAGTTTGTCGAGTCGGTTGCCTCTTTTACCGGTTTCAACATCAACTTCGAGGGTTGAATAGCTAAGAACATCGAGAATGGCATCCCTTGCAGAATCCGGCACAACGGCTCTTCCCATATTCGTATGCAAAATAATTCCCGTTGCATTAATCGCGCGTCTAATCGGATGTTTTATTTTCTTCTGCAGATGATTGTGAATATCCCGCAAAACCTCAGTTATGCCGAATTTCTCGGTAATTGTACCATCCGATATCTCAGCTCGTTTTGTATCGAGAGTTTCCCTGATAATGTTTGTCCTGAATTCCTTGCTGAAACCCTTGAATTCGACAATTTTGGTTGACTCTTCGATAAGTTCATCAACTTTTGGTAGCAATTTGAAAAGTTCATTTTTATCCACGATATACCTTCTTTGCCTTAAAATGCTTCTGATATTAATTTTGTTTTACATCCCTTACTTTATACAATATTGTATTCACAGATTCGAGAATAAATATTGAGTATTTAACAATATGAGGGTTTCATGATTAAGTTCGTGACAGAATCATTAGACGTGCTGAAGCAGAAATATCAACTGTCATCAAGGATTGCACTGCGAATAAATACGCTATTGTTGAAAAAAATAGGTTTAAGTGTTGCAGTTGTTGAAATGATTAGCGAAATAAAGGCACTAGAAAAATTTATTCTCGATAAAAGACTGCAAAATGAAACTTCAGAACTAAATCACGAGAAATTCAGCAGTATTATAGCGGAATACAATTCAGACGATGATTTTGACTGTTTGTCGGTGAATTTGTTCGAAAATCAGCAAGGAATAAAAATAATCTGCTTGGAAGATGAAATTTCACTCGAAAACATAAATTTAGACGAAAACAAGGATAATAAAGTCGATAATTTTCGTAGTTCTGAAAATCTTGAGTTTGCACTTTCAACATCCAATCAAAGCGAATTAAGAGCACTTGTTGAAACCGATGAAGTAAATGCTGTTTTTTCAATGGAGGAGATCGCCAAACTCAAGGTTTTAATCCTAACAAGTACTAACTCTGATGCGAAAATCGAAGCTCTTCGTAAATTGATGCTTCTTGCGCTTGAGCCGGAAATAAAAGGAGGTATTTTGCTCCAGGCGTTGCAGGATGACGATGCAACAGTGCGAAGTCAAGCGGCAAAAGGGCTGAAAATACTAGGTTTGTCGGAATCTATTACTGATGCGATCATGAAAATTTCATCAGGTTCAAAAAGTGAGCAACTCATCGTTATTGAATCTTTGAAGGAATTTTCAAAGAATGCACGTGTTGGTGAACAAGGTGTCTTGTTTGCAGTGATGCTTGGAACGCTGCGAACCAGCGAAGATATGATACTGCTGCAAAGGGTTCTTGACACATTAATTGTGTTGATTCCCCTGCTGACAACCCATTCTGAACCGTTACTGGACCTTGATAGACAGTTGTCGCGAATTTTACTTTCGCATTTAAAGGTTCTAAACTCTGAGGTTTACAGAATTTACAAAGCGATATCAGTACTTAATCTACCTGCATTCAAGGATACAATAATTAACCGATACAAAAATTTACCGATAAAAAATCCAGTAAGAAATTTTTATCTTTCATTGATTGGTGAGTTTTTCATAGAAGATGATGAGCTTATTCAAGGATGTGTTGGTGAGATGGTTGACGTTGCTGCGACTGGCGACGAGCTTGACGCTTCAACCGCGAGATTGGCATCCTCACTTCGGTTTTATGGCGAGAAGGCAATTCCGCACATTGTTGAGATATTGTGTAAAGTGAATGACGATTCAAAAGTTGCAATTTTGGTAATGTTAAGCAGATTTTCTAAGGGAATAGAGCTTTCTGAAAATTCAATTGATGCAATTGTGAAAGCGTTCACGGAAATTTATCCCGCTTCGAGAGGTTCTGTGCGACTTACAATTCTTGAGTCACCATTTTCGGTGCATGAAGAAATTAGTGAATCCACAGCCAAAAAATTTGCGAAAGTTATAATTGATGACATACATGAACATAAACTTGAACGAAATCAGGAGATTTTGCTTGCTACATTGCGTAAACTTAAATTCAAGATTCTCGATGTACTTGAAAATGCTGTTGAAAACGCTAAATATGTGATAACACGGTTGAAATCAGCGGAGGTTATCGGGAGAATCGGCGAGTTTATTGGTGATGATATTTCTGAATATTTTAAGGAGAATATAAAGATCAGCAGGCAGGAATACGATTCGAAATTGCCGGAATTTATTGACGAAATTGATAGAAACAAGCTTTTGCATGCGCTTAACAGATTGGTTTCATGTACAAAAGACGATTCGTTTCCTGATAAAAGTCCGTTATTTAGTGCGATTGGCAAGCTGATTTACAGCACAGCACCTGACAGGGAAAAAACCACTGAGCTGAGCGAAATGCTTCTCAATAGTCTGCGTTCATCGTACGCTTATTCGATTATCGAAGCGTTGAGTTATGTGGCTTCTGCACCGCAATCAACGATGAATATTCAAGCTGAGATTCTCATGTTGTTTTTATCGCTTCTCGACCAGCAATATCCTGAAAATCTGTCGAAAAAGAAGATGACTCCTGACGGTCCAGTTTATGAAATGAGTTACGAGACTTCTGCGTACACCGAATTAATTCCGCGAGTTCTCAAGGGCTTGAAGAATCTCGCATTGGCACCAGCAAGTGAATCGTCGATTACAGAGAGGATATTGGACAGACTCCTGCTGCTGTGGGACGAATTGGCTGAATACCGCTTAATCTGGGGTTCGCAAAACGTTGTTGACCTAGCAAAATATCTGATGAATATCGGCTTGAGCAACAGAATATCACAAAGTCGCAAACTCGCCATTATCGATGTTCTCATGAAGCGTGTTAGTGTTCTCACTGTAATGGAATATATAGGAAATCTCATCGTTGTGGTTGATGAATCGGATAAAATCGCGCAACAACTTCTCGAATTATTCAAAAATCTTGAGGAAATATTAAATAATGATGAATTTTTGGAAATCGAAGAGAAACTCATGATATTGCGCACAATGCTGAAAATCGCAAATCGTAGGAAAATCGGCAAGTCCGTGAAGGACGCGAATACAATTAAGGATTTGATTGCAAATTATACGTTCGAGGCGATTCGTGATGGTTTTATAAAACTGGCTAATCCGTTGATTGAGCTGATGAAATCTGAGTTTACAACGATTGAATTGCAGCAAGATATTGAAACACGCCTGAAACGTTATAAATTATACAATCCGAAGTAAATGAGTGAAAACAATGCTTTTACCAAAGGCATTCCAAGAGAATCGAAACAGACTATAGTAACAATCACTAATGGTAGATTATTTTTTGCCACGAATTGCACGAAGCTTCACTAAAGTTTTTATTTTTATTTCAAAAAATCTTTATTTTACTTGGTGTTATTTCGTGTTTTTCGTGGTAAATAGTTTTCTAAATTCAGGAAACAGCTTGAAGCTCTGGCTTTTGCTTTTTACTCGCCCATTCTTTAAGCATTATCAACGCTTCACGTTCGATTTGACGTACTCTTTCACGAGTAAGGGACACAATCTTTGAAACTTCCTTCAACGTGTGCGGTTTAGTACTACCAATGCCGAAACGAAGCTTAATTATCTGTGCTGTTCTCGGTGAAAGTCTTCCAAGAAGCGCGTCCAACTTCTCAAAATCTGTATCTTCATTTGATGGATGCCGATGATCAAGCGTTATATCGTATTCGATTTGACTAACGTTTACAATTCTACTTAGGTTCTCAATCACAGATATTGCCTGCATTGTCGTAGAAAGATTCTGCTCCTTGACGCCAAGTGCTTCTACAATTTCTTTAACCGAAGGCTGGCGTTTGAGTGTATCTTCGAGTTTGTTTGCAATGTTACGCCAATTGCCTATAACTTCCTGCATATATGCTGGGATACGGACAGTTCGAACTTGATCGTTCAATGCTTTGCGCATCGCTTGTTTTATCCACCAGGCTGCATACGTTGAGAAAGCGTTTTTGCGGGTCGGGTCAAATTTTTCAACTGCACGAATCAGTCCGATATTACCTTCAGCAATAAGTTCGCTTATGGGTAAACCCTGTCTCATAAACCGTTTTGCAATTGAAACAACAAGACGTAGGTTTGCTTCAACCATTCTATTCCTTGCTGAATCATCGCCTTTTTGAACCTCAGTAGCAAGCTTTCTGGTCGTGGGGTCGTCTAGGAGGGGGATGTTGTTAATTTCTTTTAAGTAAATTGATAATGTATCCATAAAAATCCCCAATGTTTGCTAAATATAAGCAAAAATGATGCCAGATTAAAATTATATTTATGCACATGGGTATTGAGCATTATCAAAGGATTTGCTAAAATAAATAATTGAGCTTGTGGTAATTTGGTTACCATATTGAAAATCAAATTATCTATAGAATTATAAAAAGTAGTAATACTTATTTTATTGAAGTTTTTTGTTTGCTGATTTGTTAAAAGCGTTGACTTATCGATAATACATATTATAGTATTTGATTTTTACATTGATTAAGGGGGTATATATGCATGGAAATAGCATAACAAGGAGCAATCTGCGCAAAATTCGAAGACATGGATTCAGGGCAAGAATGAAATCTCGCTTTGGCAGAAAAGTGCTTAGCAGAAGACGCGCGATGGGTCGCAAGCTTCTTCCTGACTAAATTTATAATCATTCTATATCTCGTATATATTTGAAAGAACCTGTAATATGCGAATGTTTGTGAAGATTATGAAAATATTAAAGGGGAGAAAAATGCCCAAAAAACAACCTAAGGAGTCATCGAAGTCGAAAAAATCTGATAAAAAAAAGAGTACAGATAGCAGCAAAGCTAAAAACGAGAAAAAAAATATAACTAAAGCTGTGTCCGAATCAAAATCTGTAAAAAAAGTGAAATCAGATGAGAAAAAAACCAAAACTTCAACGAAGACAAAATCAGTTAAGAAAAAAGAAAAAATAGTTAAAGCAAAGCCGTCATCAAAGGAAAAAACTGCTAAACCAAAAGCAACATCAAAAGCGAAAAATATTAAGAAAGAAGAGTTAGCGAAAAAAACAAAAAGTAAGAGTGTAAAAACAAAAACACTTGGGAAGAGTACAAAAGATTCGAAAAAAACTGCTGCTATTAGAGAAAAAGATTCGATAAAAGTCAAAAAAATTAAACCAAAGGAAACCGTGCCTGAAAAAATTGACGAAAAAGCAGATAATAAGGATATTTTAGAAATACCACCTGATCAGAAAAAAAATGAAAAGAAGACGAAAGTGAAAGAATTACGAGAAAATCTCATTCAGATTATTGAAGCTTACGATAAAGCTGCGTTGGAAATTAATGGCAGTAAGAATCTACCTAAACTTGACAAAATTATTCCCTTTGATGATAAAAAACACAACGAAATATGCGAATTGGCTGCTCGCTATCTTGCTCAAGAATCACGTTCATACAAGGAATATTTTCTCGTAATGATGTTGCCTGGTCTTATATGGGACGAGATTGAAAAAGCTGAGACTGAACTTTCAATCACAAAGCTCAAAGAGCTTGCAAAAGCGTATCACAAAAATGAAATCGACGATAAGAAGGTCATTGAAATCTTCAAGGAGATTATTGAAAAAAATCTCACAACCGCTGCAGTCAAAGAGAAAATCAAATCTGCATAATCTATTTGCAAAATTACTGAATGCATTCTATCAAAAGTTTTGAATTTGTTGTGAAAGTGATGCATAGAATACCAATGTTTAACCTTAACCTAAGGCATCGATTTAGCGATAGTTAGCGTTTTGCAGGCGTTAAGCAAAGTAATCCGC
>CAYZQB010000131.1:0-9211 GCA_964480395.1 uncultured Planctomycetia bacterium | reverse complement strand
TACGATGTATAATCTTGTTACGCAAATCATCTTCAACTGCATTCCAAATAGAACCAATTGCGCTTCTGTAACCTTCAACAGGTATTACTTTTAATGTTTCAATAATATACGGATTGTCTCTCATATCATCTCGAACTGATGATAGAACATTGTCGAAAAGCTGGTTTTCATCATTATTTTTTAATCTAATGATTTCATAATTTCCATTTTTCATAAAACCCCCAATACAATAACATATATAAATCGTACACTATATGATGCACAATTACGATATATAAAAAGCTTTTTCATTTATTCTATTCATTATTATAATTCCAATCTCATTTATCAATGATTATTATTAGAAGACCGATACCGAAATTTAAATGTTGGATTCGAGCCAGGCGATGAAATTCTCGTCTTTTGACCATTTTTGATAGGTTTTCGCTGATATTCCTGCTTTTTCTGCAGCTTTCTCCTTTGTCAGATTCATGTTTTTCGGTTTTTTTACAGCTGTAAGATATTTTTCTTGTGCTTTCGTTGGTTTAAATTCCGATTTTGGCTGATTTTTCTTTGCATCAGCATTTGCTCCTTTAATTATCATCGTTTCAGTCGGTTTTGCACTCGCAATTATTCGTTTATTATCTTTGTTTTTCGGTGGTAATGAAACATGCTTGTTAGCATCTGCATTTACTGCAACCTGGCGCGACGCCAACGGGCAATTGTATTTCTGTGAAAGCTCCAGTACCTTCATCGTCGTGTCATTGTTGATTTGCAACGCCAAATCGAAATTCAAGTCAGCAATCCAATACTGTATCAACATCGTAAGTCCAAGCTCATTCAAACCCGTGAGTTTTACGTATGGATTCTCCTCGATATTTTCGTTGACATCGAGAAATTCTTCCATCTCGGTTATGAATGCCTGCAGATGCTCCGGTTTGCTGTCCACGGTGAAGCAATAATTGAATCGAGCACGCCGTTTTGGGCGTTTGCTGATATTTTCGATGCTTTTGTGTGAAATATCTTTATTTGGAATAATAATTTCGGTTTTCTCGAATGTTTGTATGCGTGTTGAGCGGAAGCCGACTTCGGACACAACTCCCGTTTTTCCGTCAACAGTTATTACGTCACCGATGTTAAACGGTCTATCCACGAAGATAATAATCGAGCCGAACAGATTTGCGACAATTTCCTGCCCTGCAAGTGCAAATGCCAATGCTCCGACTCCTAAACCCGTTATAATTCCAGTTATCGAAACGCCAGCATTGTCCAAAATCATCACGCCTATCATGCAAATGATGAGAATTTTTGCACCTTTTCGAACCATTGGCACAAGTTGATCGTCAAGGGTAGATTTTGTCTTGCTTGTAAAATGTATTAGGAACACATCGAGTAAATCTGTCATACACCAGAGAATCCAGCCGATTACCAGTGAGAATATCGTTTTCAATGCCGTGCTGAGAAACTGATTAATCGAATGCTCCGGGTCATTTTCGTGGATAGAGCAAGTAGCAATTTTAATCGCAAAATACACACCGATGACGATAATGATGAAACCGACCGGTTTAAGCAGGGATTTCAGTATCACATCGTCATACTCGGTATCAGTTTTTTTAGTGATTTTAAGGATTTTATTTTTTAGCCATTTGCGAAATATGAAATTGAGGATTATTGCTGCGAGAATTACACTTCCTGCCATAATAAAATCAATATAATTGAGGTTGAACCAGTTGATAATTCTGTCCCAGAAACCTGCATTTTCAGTTGTTTCAACAGCTAGTACTTTACCTTGCGAGACAATTTTTTCAGCACCAAAAAATAGCTGCATTAAAACCATAAATTCTCCTTATTTACTGAAATTTCTACAATATTACTGATATAACAATTGCCTGAACTCAATAATTTTGAATTATATTATCATATTTCAATAGGTGGTAAAGCTCAACAGGAGTAATTCACATATGTCGGACACAGAAATAAACAAAGATGAGCTTCTGCAGGCATTTGTTCGACTAAATTTAACCAAAGGTGTGGGCTGCATACTCGCATCACGGTTGATTAATGAATTTCCCGATGTAGTCTCAATCTTTGACAGGTCGGTTTATGAGCTTACGCAAATTAAACGAATCAGTGCAAATATTGCAAATGAAATAAAAGATGACCGAAATGCTTCTTGCGCAAAGGACGAAATTAAGCTTGCTAAGGACAACAATATTCGAATCCTGCATCGTCTCGACCCGCTTTTCCCATTGAATTTCACTCTTCAAAGCTTTGTGGCAGAAGATGCTCCAATTGTACTTTACATTCAGGGCGATGTGATTGAGGACGATAAACTGTCGATTGGTATTGTAGGTATGAGAAACCCGAGTTATCAGGGAAAGGAATGCACAAAATATTTTGCGGGTCAGCTTGTTGAATCGGGTTTCACAATTGTTTCTGGTTTTGCAAGTGGTGTTGACATTATTGCTCATGAATCCGCAATAAATGCTGGTGGTCGCTCGCTGGCGTTCATCGGTTCCGGGCTTCTCGATGTTTATCCACCTGAAAACCGTGGTTTTATCAAGGAAATCACATCCTCAGGCGCGATAATCTCGGAGTTTCCATTGAAAACACCACCTGAAGCCGGCAATTTCCCACGACGTAATCGTCTTATCGCAGCAATGTCTTTGGGAACTCTTGTTATCGAAGCAGGAGAGCGATCAGGTGCGTTGATAACAGCACGACTTGCTTCTGAATATGGAAGGGAAGTTTTCGCAATGCCTGGCAGATACGATGATCCGAGAGCATTAGGTTGCAACAAGTTAATTCAGGATGGTGTGAAACTCGTGCTTAAAACCGAGGATATTTTAAATGAGCTGCCAGCCCAATGGGTAAATACTGCAAAAACTGAAGTTGCTTCAAAAAGTAAACGCAAGAAAGATTTATTCGGACAAATTGAAGAACATGATGGTTCACTTGACGAAACTCAGAAAAAACTACTCGCCGTAATCACAACAGAACCTTTGCATATCGAACAATTAGCATCTGAACTGAGTTTGAAAAGTCATGAAATTCTCGCATCGCTTGTGATGCTTGAAATAAAAGGACTAATCAAACAGTTAGCCGGCAAATTTTTCGTGAAAATTTGATTTTTATACAGGAATATTCAAATATTGATTAAATCGATGTACATCTTATAATTATTTTGGTATCAAAAATTAGCTGATTTTGAGGTTGTCAATGACAGAATTTAGACCCTGGCACAAAATGTATGAGCAACTTGGTGCATCTCCTGAAGTGCAAATGCTTCGAATTCTTGAACCGAAGGAATTCGAAGAGGATGAAGAATGGGCGATTCTGCTTAGGGGTCAATTCCCAACCATACCACCTTCTGGTGTTGAGATGTGCCATAAGAATTGGCTCGTCGGGCTGGACATGCTGCTTGAATGTATTGGAACTGAGGTTTATCAGCGAGAAAACTACTGGTGTGGGGACATTCCGCTTGAGACAATCATGAATCTTGGACTGCGACGTCGAATCTTGCAGTTCTGGCATAAAGGTCAAAGCGAAGATGAGGTTCAGGAAATTTTCAGCAACAATACTGGTGATTCACCAAATCTAGTCCGGATTTATTATGCAATTCTGGGAGATGTCAACAAAGCGTCATTCGAGATAAAACAGGATATTCAGAATATCATTGACATTCTCGTAGGTCCTTTTTTTAAGGCAGGTGAAGCACTAAGAGCAAAATGGAGCAATATTCAGCAGCAGCAAAGTCAGCGAAATTCGATACTGCAAAATCTTGATGAAGCGGTAATAACATGTTTGTGCAATTATTATTCTACCAAGAATATCGACGGTTTGGTACGCATGATTGCAAGGCAGCAATACAATCCTGCACTTGTCAGCGGATGCAATGGGAGCTTAAAGTTTCTGATGCAGGAGATGCCGTCATTTATACTTGGTAGTGAAGCGATTGTCTGGTCAACGTACTTGTTTGTAGCTGCTGATTTAGGTAACAAAACGTATAATCCACCTGATGTTATAAAGGATATGTCGCTTACTGCACTTGAAAAACTTGGAAATTGCACGCCGTTAAAACGTTGGCTCGCAGCAAGTCTTGGATTATCTGTCAAAGCATGGTTGAAACGTGCATGGACATTTATGAATACTACTGTCAGCAGAGAAAAATTACCTAACTTTATTTTCGATTTGTCCGCTCCTCGAACAAAGATTGATTCTAAAACAAGCAAAGCACCGAAATTGAAAGCATCAGTTAAAATAAGTCCGTTAAATGATGAACAGTTCGAGAATGAAACAGATTTTGGAGAAGCGGTTCCAATAACCGCGAATGCTGAAATAAACAGCCATGTAAAAGGTACAGAAATCATTGAAGAGTATCTTGAGAGCAGTGGTCTGATTCGAGGTGGTTCTACGGGTGCTGTTTCAATTGAAGAGCTTGAAACACTTATTGACAAGGAGGAGCAAGATCCTGCAGCAAACACAATTACAGGTGCTATGACAGTGAGGTTGACTCGTGGTTACATTACACAGAAGATTTTAGAATCGGAATCACTCAAAGAACTGAGTGATTCTAATGCCGATAATAAGGAGCATCAGGAGTGTGCAACAAAAGGGGAATTAAACACAATACAGCTTATGAATGAAGTTGATGCAGAATATCCATCAGACACTAACTCAGAGTATAAGGTTGAAAGCAAAACTGAAATAAAAGATGCATTTAAGATTTCTATCAAGAAGCCGGAAATTTTTGATAATGTTGATTCAACAGAGCTTGAATCCGAAGATGACAAGAAATTTGACGATTCCGAGAGTAATGTTGAACCTGAAAAAACTGATAATATAGATAATCTCGATAAACCTGGTCCAAAAGAGGTTTTTGATACCAATCCTGATATAAATAGTTCCGAAAATATAACGGTGGAAACAACACAAGAAAACTCAGAAAACGTCGAAAGTGCAGATTAGGGATGAAAATTTACCTGTTATAAATACGTTTGTTGAACTAAATCCCATGTATATTTTTTCTATCAGGATTTTGCCTTTTTTGATACTTTCGCTTTTGTTTTTTCTTTGGTTTTTGCATCGGTTTTGACTTTTTTTAGTGAACTGTGTTTTAATTCATCAACCTGTACATCCACTTGATTCTCGGATTCATTTTTTTTCTTGTTTTTATTTACAGGTATAGATTTGTGCAATTTTTCCATATTCTTTGACAGTTTCTCATCAGTTATATTTACGCCTTCTTTTTCCGCAATTTTGAGAATTTCAAGCAGAATCTTCTCACTGATTCTGGTGCTAATATGAAAATCGGTTTCATCAATTCTGTATTGTATCAATATTTCAATACCTTCTTCACGCATGCCAACAAGATATGCAAAAGGATTACCAATTTCGCCAAAATCGTTTCGGTCAGCATCACCACCATCAGTCATCGGTTTTGATTCAGTTGAAATTATATCAGCATGTTCAATCAGGAATTTATTTACTTTGCTTAGGAAATTTTTGACAGAATTTGTAGATGATTCCCATCGTAAGTACATTGAAAAGCGGAATCTGCGTGATTGTCTTTTTGTAAGGTTTTCAAGTAGTTTATCCTTCATAACTTTGTACGGGATATAGATATATGAGTTTTCCGGTGATAAAAGAATGATAAACCTCAGACCGAATTCAACCACACTACCAAGATTTCCATCAATGCGAACAATATCGCCGATTGTTATTGGAATATTGCTTCGAATAAATATCGTTGAAGAAGCTTCCCAGAAGATAATGAAAGTGAATAAGAAAACTGATGCTGCTAAAACACCGATTATTACCCAGAGAACTAATGATGGGAAACCATATGTTTGCATTATTAGCGACACAAGAATTGAAATTAAAATCGCTCTAAGTGAGATTAGTATTGCTTTGAGCATATTCAGCTCAAAATATGACTTCGGCGGTTGTGTAAATTTTCGAATTTCATTGTAGCCGATTGTCATAATCTTCAGCGAGAAAACGGTAATGATGAAATAGACGCAGATGATAAGAATATTTTCATAGTCAAGAAGATGTCCTACTAGAAATCGCGTTTCAAAATACAAGAAACCCACAATTCCGAAAAAAATCGCTGAGATTCTAATAGTTGAGATTATTGCTTTAACAAAGTCGTCATCAAAGCGTGTTGGAGTTTTCATAGCAATGTGCAGCAATACATATTCGAAGAAATTTGTGATGTATTTGACGAAGATAATTGCTCCTGCGGCAATCCCGATCCCATAAAGAGTGTCAATCCAGTCCCAATTAAGAGCACTAAAAGTCAGACAATCTGCAAATTCTGATAACATAGGAACCTCATAAGCAATTAAATACACACATATTATTCATATTACTCAAAATTATCACAAAAAAAGTTAAGTTATGATATATTTCATTTTTGATTTTCATAGGAGTGAAAGATGAATTTATGGTTCACAGAACTTGAGTTTTCGTACAAAAATGTTGGGTTGACTTTGAAAATAAAGAAACAGCTTCATCATGAGGAAACACCGTATCAGGTTCTCGATATTTTCGAGACATTTCATTATGGCAAGATGATGACGCTTGACGGGATAATTCAGCTTACGGAGCTTGATGAGTTTTTCTATCACGAAATGATCTCGCATGTCCCGCTATTTATGCATCCGAATCCCCAAAGCGTATTGATTATCGGCGGAGGTGACGGTGGAACTGCGCGGGAAGTCCTGAAACATAATTGTGTTCAGCAAGTTGATATGATTGAAATCGATGAACAAGTAATTGCAATAAGTAAAAGATTTTTCTGGAAAATTTCCGAAGCATTTAACGATGATAGACTTAAAGTGCAGGTGGCAGATGGCATCAAGTATGCCGCTGAATGTTCCGAGAAAAAATACGATGTAATTATTATTGATTCCAGTGATCCTGTTGGACCTGCGGTAGGGTTGTTTACCAGCGATTTTTACGGAAATTGTTACAGAATTCTCAAAGAACAGGGTGTTGTGATTGCACAAGCAGGCACTTTCTGGTATCAACCTGATGAAGCGCGGGATGTGCGCAGTAAACTGAAGGAAATCTTTGATTATGCTGACCTCTATTGGAGCATCACACCAACATATCCTGCAGGTCAAATGACATATGCCTTCGGATGCAAAGGTATAAATCCATACGAATTCGATAAAATGCGCATTCAAGATAAAACCATTAAGATGAAATACTATAATCCTGACATTCACATGGCAGCGTTTGCATTGCCGACTTACATGCTCTACGAAAACGACAAAGCATAGTGCACTGTACATAAGTTACAGTGAATGGTAGAACAGGCATCAATTTAGCGATAGTTAACGTTTTGCAGGCGTTATGCAGATAAAATCTATGTACTTTGCTATTAATTTGCTATGAAATCGATTCAGCACAAAATATGGACGAACTGCAATCATACAACTGCTTGTATTGTGCTATTTCACCAATTGCACGCCCCCTTGCTCCCGATGACAGGCAAGATGCCAGCATCAAAATTTAATGATTCCGCAAAAGTTCATATATGATACTTGCGCGAGACCTTGCAAAATAGATTCTGTCCGAGAGAATGTCAACGTAGGGTTAATGCATCTGGAATTATTTTAATGATGATAAAAGTTCTTCATAGCTTTTCATTGATAATAGTTTTAAAAGTTTGTTCATATTTGTTTGTGAAATATCATGAAAAATTTTATCTCTATCACTTTTTGAGAAGCTTCTTAAAAGACACTGCAGCTTCCATTTTCCAATATGATTCATGCAAGATGTAAATACATTTGAAAGTGAGAAGTTGTTAAACCCAAATCCCATTAGATCGATGTTTTCAATTTCACTTTCAAATAATATTTTACATACACCATCCTGTAAAATTTCTACAACAATTGCATCTGAGTTTTCATGTTTTTTTTGCTTGATCCAAAGCTTATTATTTTCAGATTTAATTATTTGATAATCATTTCTTTCAAATTTACCAATTCTACAAACTGATATGATTATACTGCAATATGATCTATTGTTTCTAAGATGTTCAAACCAATCTGAATATTTGTGTTTATCAACAAGAAGCTTAAAATCAATAATACTTATTATATCTGAAACTTTTGCTTCATTGTGAAAGTATTTTTGCAATGTTACTCGGTAGTTCCAGACAAATTTGCAGACTTGATTTTCTCTCTCAATTTCGATAGCAGTCTTAATTCTTTTCACTTTCTGCTTCGTAATAGGAATTGACTGAATTTCTTTATCTTCCTTACATGAAGCACTGAAAAAAAGCATAAACACAACCATTAAAACGAAAAATGTGTTCTTGATGCTCATGATTATTGTTACCTTATAATTTCATTTTTTATTGCATTACATAATCATTGTCGGAATTATCAGCTTTATCTTTAACTAATACCTTGAATAATTGAACTAAGGTAAAGGACAATAAATTTCGCTGTTTCTAATTTAGCCACAAAGACAAAAAGTTCACAGAGAAATATAATAGAAAACTCTGTGTTCTCAGTGGTTCTGTGGCAAAAAAATCTTAAAAAGGATAGATTAGGAGGCATTTTTGTTGTTTTCAAGCGATTGGAGCTCAAATAATCTTGCATAAATGCCTTTTTTTGCGATTAATTCCTCATGATTGCCCGTTTCGCGCATCTCACCCTTGTGAATAACATAAATATTATTTGATGATTTAATTGTTGAAAGCCGGTGTGCAATCACAATCGAAGTTCTGCCCTTCATAACTTCCTGCATCGCTTTCTGGATTATTTCTTCACTTTCTGTGTCAACATTCGCGGTTGCTTCGTCAAGAATCAAAACTGATGGATTAAACGCAAGTGCACGTGCAAAAGCGACAAGCTGACGTTGACCGGTCGAAAGCCCTATCCCGCCTTCGTGAATCTCTGTCCGAAATCCTCTCGATAATTTTTCAATAAATGGGAGTGCGAAGACTTTGTCGGCAGCCCAGCGCACTTTTTCGTCATCAATTTCCTTCTCACCAAGCCGAATATTCCTCTCGATTGTACCTGCAAAAAACAATACCTCTTGAAGAACTAGCGCAAAATAGCGCCGCAAAGGTTGAATTTGATAGTCTTTAATATCCCTGCCATCAATTAGAATCTGACCTTTTTGTATATCGTAAAAACGCATTAGAAGATTGATTATCGTGGTTTTGCCGCCACCTGTTGGACCAACGATGGCAAGTGTTTCCCCCTTCTCG
>CAYZQB010000130.1:0-9361 GCA_964480395.1 uncultured Planctomycetia bacterium | reverse complement strand
CCTAACAATCTGGTTTTGTAAATTCTTTCAATAATATTGTTGCATATGAGCCAGAAGGTAGATCGAATTCAATATGCAGATTATTCTCAGCATCAGCATTTATCGACAGATTCTCAACTTTGATACGGAACGGACGTCTGGCACCTTTCTGCCCTAAACCTTCGCCAAGCTTGAAATCTTCAAGTTCGAGTCCATTTTTTGTAAGAATTTCACGCTCGATTTTGCCTGGTTCATCTTCCGCAAGCAGAGATTTTGTGCCGAAGATTGGACCACTCGGTGAAATCTCAAAATTTTGACATCTCAATGACTCAGCATCAACATCCTCGACAACGAACGCAGCACCGTTTCTATGCAAATAGGCAACATCACCCTTATCAAGAGTATTAAATTTTTTGCTATCGATTCTACTATCAAGCAAATCGTTAAAAAGATGTGATTGAAATGCGGATATGAGCAATTTTAAGGTTCGTTTTGGTAAAGTTTTGACTGCGCGTTCGAAATCATCGAATTGAACAATCGCATGCAGAATTTTCAGTTCATCCCGTCGATTGTCAGGCGTTTTCTCCCATGCTACTTCATAAAATTCATTAAAAACTGCTTCGAATGCTTCAGGAGCATCATCCGAAAGCGATTTCATGAATTCTGCTATAAAACCTTTGTAATCCTGTTTAATCAAGTGCAAACCAAGTATATGATTATTATCAAGCATCCCGAAGCGTTGAGTGTCATAATAATTCGCCAATCCAATCTGGTTTATTTCTTTTGCAATTTTGTGAGCGATTTCTTCAATGTTTTCGTCACATTCGCGAATTACACACGAAAATTTGTTACCTCGAAGTTGCCCACGACGCAACTTGTTGTTGTGTCTAAAAATATTCAGTATTTTCACGTCACGAATTTCAATATCTCTGAATCGATTCTCAGGAACAAGTTGAAACGACAAATACTGCTGAGTTATTGCCTGCGAATCCTTTAAGCCAGCAAGCCCTACGTTTTTGTCCTTAAATTTTATCTGCCTGCATATGCGTCTGATTGCGTCAAAAGTCGAAATATTTCGCTTCTCAATCTTCAGGATTGTATGCTCACCCTCACCCGAAAATTCATAAAGTGGAATCTCTTCCACAATGAAATCTTCAGGTTTCACCTTTATTTTCCCGCCTATACGTAGATTTTTATCCGTTAAATATCGCATATCACCATTGCATTAAGTTTTTGGATTGAGTACATTAACATAAAATCACAATTAAAACTCCAAAGAAGTCATGAGAAACACAAAACAAACACTGATAATTGTTTTAATCGCAGGAATTTTTCTAATTTCCGGATGTCGAAAACTAAATAACGAGAAACAGCTACAAACTCAACGTTCCTACCGTGTTGAAGTGCTGAATAAGCGAGAAATTCAAGTTATCGACGGCGATACGATAAAATATCGTGGAAAAACCATACGTTTACTTGGTATTGACGCTCCCGAGAAGGAATCACCCTTTTTCACAAAGGGTGCATCTCAGCAACCCTGGGCTGGCAAGGCAAAGCAATTCATCGAGGATGCCATATTCGATGCTGGCACGATTAAACTCATTCAAGCACGCTCAAAGGACAGATATAATAGGTATCTTGGGTATATTCTCGTTGATGATAAGAATCTCAATGCTGAAATCGCTCGTGCAGGACTTGCATATACGTATTATTTAGATAGATATGGTAAACAGGGCATAACAAAGTATTGGCAGCAGGTAAAAGATGCGTCGGAAGGAGTTGTGCCTGAGTTTTCATCGCCTGAGCAATGGCGAAAAGAGAACCGACGCAATTAAGTGAATTATTCTGAATGAAATGATACATAGATTAAAAGAAAACTTGTATCTTCGAACGTATTAACCGTTTATACTAATATATGATAATACTGAGCTGTAAATATGAATTTTCTTGCTCATTTATTTTTATCTGACAATAAGAACTGTATGATTGGCAATTTCCTTGGTGATTTTGTCAAAGGTTTGGTCAGCAAAATACCATATGACGGCGATATTAAACGTGGAATCGTATTGCATCGTGAAATTGATGCTTTTATGGATTCGCATCCGATTGCTTTACGGAGCATGAAGAGGATTGAAGAGAAGTATGCACTTTACAGCGGGATTCTCGTAGATATTTTCTATGATCATTTTCTCGCCAAATATTTCGATAGATTCTCCAAAACACCTCTTGAGGAATTTGCTGAGAATGCATACAAAGTCCTTGAGGAAAATGTTGATAAAGTTCCTGAGAATGCGAAATTTGTTATTCCGAGGATGAAAGCGTTTAATTGGCTAGTGAAATATCGAGATATAAGAACGATTAAAATTGCTCTAAAGCGTTTATCACAGCGGTTTAAACACAAAAATCAGCTTGCCAAAGGATTTAAATGTTTGACGAAATATTATGAAGAATTTAAGTCAGATTTTTTTGAGTTTTTCCCGATAATAATCGATTTTGTAGAGAAATTTAACAGCAAAAATAAGCTGTCATGAGTTTATTTTTGTTTTGAAGATTCTTTTTAGAATCAGTGTTGCGTACGCTCCTGGGATGAGATTAAATTTAAGCGTTAGGAATTGCTTGTTCTTATTCAGATCATCGCTTCCAGCATCGATAATTTCGAGGTTTTCAGGCACGACAACGAGCTTTCTCTGATATTCCTTGAAATAAAATGCAGGATGCGACCTAATCCTGAATTTCTGTATTGTTAAGCCCTCTTCATCCAGCACATCTTCGTAAATCCGTCGCAAATCTTCGTTTTCTATCGTTGTACTGTGTCTGATAATGGGAATTTCCAGATTTTGTATTGTTGCGAAAACAGATGAATCGGGAGAATCATAGAAATTCAGACTTCCAAGTAGATATTCGGTGCTAAGGTCGGCAATTCCAAGTTTTTGCAGATAAATACTCGTCGTTTTGTTCCAGATGAAGGATTGATAAGAATAAAGGAGAATAAAACGCAGATGATGGTTGATTTTCAGGAGTGCACCAAGCCAGTCCTCAGGATTTTTCTTCAGATGATGTAATAGTGGTTTTTCTTCGCAGTATCCATATTTTTTGTCAAGCATTGCGAAATCATTCCAGTTAGCATCAATATCTTTGCGTCTGCGTCTGTCCCGACTTCTATCTGCACTTGAAGTCGCAGTCATAAAAATCTTGCACGCCTTTTCATACTTCTTCTCGATTAAGCACTTGGCAATAAATTCGTTGCCATGCCTGACGCTCCCGAAACGTTGGTCATCAAAATAATTAATCAACCCGAATTTCTTCAGTTTGTCGATTGTTTTTTCTGCCAATTCAATCTCAGCAACGGAAACATCACGGACTGTGATTATAAATTCATTTCCTTTGTGATTTTTTTCGCCTATTCTGTCATCACTTTTACCAATCAATTCAAGTGTGAACTGATTATTGTTTGTATCTTCGCTCAATTTACGTTTCGATGAAATAAGCTGAGAACTCATGCTGTGCTTATCCTTCAAGCCGCAAACCTGCAAATCTTCCGATTTTAACCTGTATTTACGCTGCAATATTCTCAAACACTCAATCGTGCTTAACCCGCGTTTTTCCAAACTGTAAACAAAGAAATCACCGGTTTCTGAAGGTGCAAAATCATTTATCTCATGAACCTGAAAATCTTCCGGTTTTTGCTTAATTTTCATGCTTTTTCGCTTGTGCAGGAATTTATTATTCGAATTCAGATGTTTTCAGCACTGTCAATTTTTTTTGTCCATAAGCCCCATAAGAAATTCCGCTAAATTTCTAAACGTGCAAAATGGTTTGAATAAAATTTCGTTGCCACCAGCATTTCTGACATCTTGTATTGTGGCATTGTTTTTTGTGGTTGTCAGAACGATCTTCATGGCTTGATTGTCCCATTTTTCTCTGATAGCAGTAATTATTTCGAGACCGTTTTTAGGTATAACGTATTCTTTTTTCGGCTCATCAATGAAATTAGCATGTTGTAAGTTATAGTCGATTATTACAACGTTAACTGGTTCATCTTTGAGGATTTCAAACAATTCTTCTTCATTGCGAGTGCAAAACACCTCAAACCCGATTTTTTTCAGAATTTTTCGCAATGTTGACAGAATATTCACATCATCATCGCATACCGCAATTTTCGGTTTATTGAAAGCAGACCAATTTCCCATTGTTCACCCCGATGATTATCTATGCAGGCTCGATTTCGTCACTATCGCTGAACATAAGAAGAGATTCTCCCATAGCATCCTTCTCAATGTTTTTCGCCTGTTTTTGTTTTAAGTCATTTTTTGCTTCAATGGTTTCGTAGAAATTATTATTTTTCTTGAGAAATTCTTGATATTCTTGTGAAATTTCCTGATTTATTGTCTGATATGCTGTTTTTACTGAAGCAGGCGCAGATCGATTTCCCCGACTTCGCCGTAGATTCATATAATTCTGAAAATCCTTCCAAATAGCGAGTGCCTGCTTGGCTGTAATCAATTCTTCATCTCGGAGAATTCTTTCAACACGTTTAATTTCCTTCAAACCATGATAAAGCTTTTTCTGATACGCAAGTGCTTCATTGAGCTGATCCCGAGTTATAAATTTCAAATACACGGCTCTACGCCCGAAAACCTTGTCTTCCATTCGCTTGAGAATGTATAAAACTACATTATAAATTGTATCCTGATTCTTTTCTGAGATTAAATTTGTGCTGATTAATGCTTCAAGCAGATTTTTATTACCTCCTGCAAAATATTTACTGCGCCAATTGGCAATGCTTTTGTGCAAATTTACTGGTGAAATCTTTGTGTTTTTCAGCACAACGCTTGCAATCGTCTGCGTAACAAGCTCAGGGTCATCATGTCTTGCCAGAAATGCTTTAATGCTTTGAATGTCTTTTTCTTCAGCCATTATTTACTCCGAATGCTAATTTTATAAATATACCCAAAATGATAATGCAAAATCGAGCAAATATGCATTGAGGATATATATTATATCTTAACACATTGGCAGTCGTATTATCTACAATTCAAGGTCTTTTCGAGTAGGTTGTAGTATAAATTTAGTCTGAAAGTCCGGCAACAGCGTCTTTTAGGTCATCCTTATCGCTTGAACCCGTGATATAAGTATCTACTCGAGCATCACCATCTACAAACATATGAATTGGGGTCTTCTGAAGCTTGCCTGTGCCAAAAAACTGTGAATAATCTCTTCTAAAATCTTCATCTGCAAGCAAAACATTGACATCCTTTGAATTTTTGAAGCATTTTTTTGAAAATTCTTCCGCAGCGTTCTTTTGCGTTTTCCCACCATCATTGACATTGCCTATATCACTGTCGAGGCAGATCGCCAGAAATTTAATGTCTTTGTTGTCCTTAAGAAGCTCATCTAAAAGCTTCGCAGAAATCACGCTGTACGGACATTTCGACGAAAACATCAATATCACCAGTTTTTCTTCACGTAAATCTTCAAGCAAAAGTTCTTCGTCAGCCAAATTGGTCAGCTTAAAACTTGGCAGCTTCTTACCTGTAACGTCCTTTTCCTTCAGTTCTTCAGGTTGATTGCTTATTCCGTCAATTATATCAGCATGTATCTGTGCAGAGTACATTGATACTAAAAGCATTATAAAAAGTATTAAAAGTGAAAAATATTTCATCTTAATCCCCTGCTTAAAATAATACACTTCAACACACTTATATGATATCGAAGCAAAAATCGTAAAAATAAATTTATACAAAACAAACAATCAAATGCAAAAGAAATCATGTTCAGGATTTTGCAAACTTGCATTTAGTTTTAGAAGTATAATTGCTTAGTTTACACTGAAAAAGTCAGCTTGTATTGCAAATTCGAAACAGTTGTGTAACAATTCGAAAAAGAAAACATAGAAATCTGAGGAAAAAATGGAATCAATGCTGGACTGGATTCTACTAATAATCAAGCTTATATTCGGATTTATGATTTTTTTCTGGTTTTTCAGCAAACGAAATACGAATTTTATACGCTCGATAATGTTTGTTATAGCGATAGCAGCATTACTTTGGGCTGGTTGGGATATATTATCCGGTTTCTTTCCGGAAACATATAAAGTAATTCTCGGTATTGATAAGCTTGATGATGAATCGCTGAAAAAAGCCGGCTTACCCAGATTTATCTCGCTCCCGCCGCTTTGGGTGATTTTTTTATTAATCATACCAGCTGTAGTCGCTTTTGTCGGATTTATTTATGCTAGGGAAAAGAAATCTGTTGATGGCAAAACAAAGATTTTACTCTCAATTTTGCGCATTTCGGTACTTGCATTGATAATTCTTGCACTTTTTGAGCCTAATCTGATTCTACAGGAAAACACCAAAAGATATTCGCAGGTGCTTGTGCTACTCGACAATTCCATGTCAATGAATCAACGTGATTTATATATCAACCGTTGGAGCGACGTAAAAAAGGAAGGTGAAATCGAAAAAATCACCCAGCATGAAGCAATTCGGTCACAATTTGCTCGTGACAATTTTGGGATAATGATACTGAAAAAACTGATTCTCGACAATCTGCAGACGATAAAACCTTCTGAAAACTTTGAGAAATTGTTCAATAATCCCGATTTGCCTATAAAACTTGATGATGAATTTCAAACTGAGTTTAATTTGCAGCAGCTCAAGATATATATGGATTCCGACCGCGAGTTGAAAAATCTGCTTTACGAAAATTTGAAGCTTGAGTACATCAATCTGCTTATCGATTTCCTTGATACACTGCCCGAGGATGTTATGACGCTGTCCGTACGTTCTGGTATTAGGGAAAGCATAAATATCGCAAGCACTCCTCAAATGCAGTCAGCGGAATTTTTCAAAAATATTAAGGATAAAGTTGAGGAAGCATATTATCTACATTTGCTGATTCTGGACAGAATGATAATCCAGAACGAAAGTTTTGAAGAAATTGAAAATGAGCTGACACAAATTCTCGATGCACATTTTGCTAAGTATATTTACATGCACAAAAAACCTGGTGAAGAAATCGGAAATCGGAAGGATTTTTTCAAGAAAATGCCACGTGAGTTCGGAATGATGGACAGTTTTAGTATTGCTCTACAGTTTAGGAGGATTCAGCGTCTTTTCAAGAAGATTTTAATGTTAAACGGCGGTAAAATCGTGCTTGGTGCAACTTTGGAGTTGATAACTCAGCAAAAAAAACTAAAGAAAATTATTGATAAATATCAAGAGAAGGTTACATCGCAAAATGTCAGCGATGAAGATGTCTCAGAATTGAGAAAATATAACGATATTTATTCAGAATACATCAATTTATTCCCTGAAATTTACAACAAAGGGTATGACAACAGTAAACTGACTTCAGCACTTGAACTACTTTCTGAGACTTCCAGAGGAATGCGCAGAATTGACATTGCACTCGAACTTTTACACCCGAATTCGAATTTCAGGGGGATTATTAATCTGAAGAACAATGAAATTCCAGGTCTCGACAGATTTAAGATTGTTGCAAACCTCAGTACAATGAATTATCCAAGAGATGAACGATTCAACAAACTTGATATCAGAACCTTTTCGGAAGGGGGAGTTACAACTGAATTACCTGCAGATAACGAACAAATTCTGGGTGATACTTTGGACACGGTTATTGCGGACGGAAATCGCACAGAAATCGGCATAAGTGCGGATGCTGCCTTGAGGAGTTTATTGAAACGACATATTGACATTGAACATCTCAGCAGCATGATAATTATCTCTGACGGTTTGAACAATCAGGGACTTCCAACAACAAGTTTGATGAAGGAAATAGAGGTCAATACGATTGCTGTCGGTTCACAAGATACATTGCATCATCTTGAGCTTTTCAATTTGCAAGCACCGACAAAAGTGAGCAAGGAAAGCGATGTCAGTTTGGTTTTCAATATTCAGGCGGATGAAGCGTATCAACGGGATAAATTTGGAAACCCAGGTGGAAAAGACGTCGAAATTCTACTTTATCGCGTTGTTAAACACCCGAACTACGAAGAGGAAATCCCCATCCGATATGATGCTCTCGTTGACGTTACGCCCGGTTTGAAGAAAAACACAGACTTCGAAGTTGATCCTATGGAGTCGAGTGATTCAAACACAGTGAATTTCGAGGAAAAACGAGTTAAACTCATGCCTGTAGCAGCAACCCAGGATTTTATTATCGATTTCACTCCGACAAAAGATGTGCATTTTATCGACTTTGGTCAAAAAACTCATTTCCGGCTTAAAATAAATCGCAAAAAATATATCGATGAAGATAAGTACGACGACAACATTCGAGATTTCTACATCACTTTCACTAACGATAAAATCAAGGTTTTGTACATCGAAGGTCGCCCAAGATACGAATGGCGTTACCTTGATACAGTTTTAAAACGTACAAAAAAATTCTTGTATCAAGGATTTTTAACATCTGCTGACAGCGGTTGGCCCCAACCCATTTCAATGGACAGAGAAGGTGCACCTGAAGGATTCACGAATTTAACCGAAATTCCGAGAGGTAATGACGAGGAATCGCAAAAAAGATTTTTCGAAAACTATGATGTCGTAATCATCGGAGATGTTGCACCCCACGAGCTGGGTAACGATCGTATGAAAATGCTTGAGAAATTTACATATGATTACAAAGGCGGTGTTATTTTTATTGCAGGTGAATCTTACATGCCCAAAGCATATTCCAACACAGTTTTACGCGATCTGATTCCTGTGAAACTCAGCATTCCGTCTAATAAAACAGCACGACCGAACATCGAAAAACCGTGGAAAATAACTGCAGACGGCTTAAATCACGATATTCTCCGCTTATCAAAAAAATTATCGCGAAACGATCTGCGTGAACTCTGGGAAGAGAAGCTACACGGCTTTTTCTGGTTTTACAACGCTCCTGAAGTCAAAGAAGGCGCAATCGTGCTGATGGAACATCCCGGAAAAGCAGTCGTGGGCAAAGGAGCATCACGCACCGAGTATGACATGCGCACCGAGGCAGGCGGTCGAGGACTTTTCCCACTGATTGTCTGGATGGATACGGGTAAAAACGGAGTTCTCTACTTTGGCACTGATGACATGTGGTATATTCGCGGGGGTATCGGCAATAAATATTATGCGCCGTTTTGGGTGCAGGTTATTTCCTATATGGGTGCGAAAAAACGCGATACAAGCGCGGAAAGCGCGGAAATTTACACTGAAAACCGCAATGACCCGGTTTACACACATGAAGAAACAATACGAGTTTTTGGCAAAATTCGCGGTGATTTACTCGAAAAACAACTTTCAGATTCCGGTGTAATCATTACAAATGACAAAGGTCTCAAAACTCTTCTGGCTCTTATGCGAAATGTATCAATACCCAATTCAAAACC
>CAYZQB010000129.1:0-9363 GCA_964480395.1 uncultured Planctomycetia bacterium | reverse complement strand
TAATAATCTCTTTACCCTCACCAAGGACAATCCCGTTAAGGTTCGCAGAAACCAAAATTTCACGCTGTCTTGCACGTCTATTAATTTCAGATGAACCTACCGATTGGTCTAACATAATCAGGTTTGACAAGTTTACAAGCTGTCCAGTTTGTGAACGTACCGTCAGGTCATTGAGACTCTTAATATTATTGCGATATTTCTTGCTCATCATCGCAACGACATCATATTCATCGCCACCTTCCTTAAAAGTTGTAACATCTGTTCCTGCAATCAATGTTCGAATTGTACTGGCAATTGAAATAATCGGGACACCAAGCTGGGCTGCCTTTTCTCTGTTGATTTTTATATTAAGCTCTGGTTTGAACGGCTTATAAGTCTGGTCAATGTCCGTAATGCTAGGATTTTTCGATAATTCATCAATAAGTTTGTTAGTATATTTACTGATTTCGTCATACTCACCGCCTTTTATGCTGTACTGAAGCGGTTTCCCACCCATCCCACCTTGACTTGCTTCATTTGTGAGACTGATGATGAAATTTTCTTTGTCAGCGATTTTCTGTATTATTTTTCGAGTTTCCGCCATCAGTGCAAATTGATCTTTTTCGCGTTCATACATTCCTGTGAGTTGTATATAAATATCTCCTTTATAGACTTGTCCTGATTGTCCACCACCAATTGATGCAAAGACAAGCTTAACCTCTGGTATCAATGAAATTGACTGTTCCATCTCTTTCATAACCTGAGATGTTTTATGAAGCGCAGTTCCCAAAGGTGCTTCAACCGAGATAAAAAACTCACTTCTGTCAGCACTGGGTTCAAATTCAGTTTTAATCTGTGTTGCAACAATAACTGCTGCAAAAGCAAAGAAAGCTATTGCGATAAATAAGATGAGAAATCGGGCTCTCAGCGCAAATGCGAGAGTACCTTTGTATCCTTGTTCGAGTGCGTTCATAAATCTATCGACACTTCTTTTCAGCAATGATGATTTTTTCGAAAAGACTACGAGTCTTGAGGAAAGCATTGTTGCCAGTGTTAGTGAGATTATAAGGGACCAGAATATCGTGATAGCAACGGTCCAGCCGAATGGTCTGAAGAATTCTCCTGCCATTCCGCCCATTGTCGCAAATGGTAAAAACACAGCTAAAAGTGAAAAAGTTGCTGCTAAAATGGCGAAAGTTATTTGTTTTGCGCCTTCAATTGATGCTTGAACGCGCGATTTGCCCATTTCCATGTGTCTGTAGATATTTTCAACCATAACGATTGTGTCGTCAACGACAATTCCGACGGATAGTGCCATTCCGAGCATTGTCAGCATGTTCAGCGAATATCCCATGAAATGAATCGTCGCAATCGCTGCAAGCATCGACGTTGGAATCGCAAGCGAAGTTACAATCGTCATTCTGCCGTTGCCTAAAAAAATCATAATCACCAAAACAGTGAAACAAATTCCGATAATTATGTCTTCTTTCGCGCCATCAACCGTCTGCTTGACATAAAGTGACATATCCTGGGTAATCTTGAAAGAATATCCGATTTTATCCTCAGCCATAAGCTCTTTTGTGATTTCTTCGACTTCTTCGACCATTTTCACAATATTCGAGCCGGGCTGAGCAATAACCTGAAGTGCAATTGCATTGCTTCCGTTGAGTCGAGATAATGAACGTTCGTCCTCAAATCCGTCTCGCACTTCCGCAATATCTTTGACATAAACGGGAGCACCGTTCATGTAAGTTAGAATAAGATTGCGGAAATCATCAACTTTTTCAAGCTGACCTTTCGTTTTGATATTATATTCAACAAGGTCCTGCTCAATGACACCACCAGGGATATCAACATTTTTTGATGCAATAATCTGAATGATTTCGGTTGCTGTTATTTTTTTCGAATTCATCTTCAATGGATCAAGCCAAAGACGGATTTCTCTCTCTCTGCCGCCAACTCTTGTTACAGTGCCGACACCAGAAATTTGCTGAATCCTGTCCTTGACAATATTCTCAACATATTTGGTAGTTTGTGCCGTCGAACCCGGTCCGGATATTACTAGCGAAACAATGGGCATGGCGGTGATGTCGATTTTTTCTACGACAGGGTCTTCAATATCACTTGGAAGATTAATCATAATCGCAGATATTTTGTCTCGAAATTCCTGAATTTTAATGTCAACATTTTCGCCGACTTCCAATTCTACTACGGTGTATGTAAAATTATCCTGTGATGCAGATATCATCAAATTAATACCTGAAACTATCGAAATTGCATTCTCGATTCTTTCAGTAACTTCTCGCTCAATTGTTTCTGCATCAGCACCGGGATATATTGTTTGAATAGTAACGTACGGCATATCGATTTCGGGCATGAGTTCAAGCGGCATCGATATTAGAGCGATATATCCGAAAAACATCATCGCAAGTGCGAGAATCATTGGGAATACCGGTCTTTTGATGGATATATCAGATAAATTCATTGTTTAATCTCTCTCAGTTATAATTTCAGTTAGATTTCTTAAGATTATTTATCCTTCGAAGTTATTGATATTAAGTTGTTTATTGGTTTGTTGTCATATCCTCGAAAGTAATCATGTCGGCATCAAGCATTTTAGCCCGTGCATTCAAGATGATTTCTGTATCAGTATTGAGATTTTTACTGAGAACCTCAATGAAATTGTTGCCATCATTTCTGTCCACAATTTTGCCAGTTTTAATAGACATTTTTTGAAAAATATTACCTTGTTGAACGAAAACGTAATCTTGGTCTTCATCTGAAACAATGGATTGAGTTGGTATAAACATACCTTGGATTTGAAAAGTAACCTGAGCTTTTGCGAAAATACCGGCAACAATAGGTTTTTGGTTATCATCGTTGTTTTTCCGATAATTCGGGACTCTTGCTTTGCAGATGATATTTCGATTCTGCGAATCAATCAATGGTGCAATGGATGTTATTTTCACCTGTTTAATGATCTTACCATCCGGAAGATTGCGTCCGTCAGTCAATGTAATTAATATACTTGTTGTCTCTATATCGATATAATTTGCATATTCTTCTGGAACACCAAAGCTGAAGTCGAGATAGCTGTCATCAACGATTGAGAATATCTGTGTTTTTGTCATGCCTGATGCAAATTCACCCGGATTGATAAAAACATCCACAATTTTACCGTTAAATGGTGCCTTAACTTTAAGGTCATCGAAACGCTTTCTTAATGCTTCGAGATTTTTCTCCATCGCGTTAATGCTGAGCAACAGCTTGTCATAACCTGCTTTTGCCATTTCATACTGCATTTTAAATGAATCAAATTTAGTCTCTGGAATCGATTTCTTTTCATATAGTTCTTTCATATAGTTATAAGTCTTCTCAGCGAGGGCAAGTGATGATTCCGCCTCGTTTACATCCTCTGTATCTACGCCGTATTTCATTGTAGCAAGCTGAGTCTCAAAACTTACAATCTGTTGTTCAAGAATCTTATATTCGAGTTCGACAAGCACTTCACCAGCAATTACTTCTGTCCCAATGGGAAGTTCTCCCGGTGAACCCTTAATTCTCTTATCCTTGGTGAAATAGCCGATGCAAGTACCATCTTCCTTAGAATTCACCACTGCCGTGCGGATTGGCTCCATTGTTCCACTAACGTTGATTGTCAAAGTTTGTGGGTCAACAGTAACTTTACTTGTGTTTCCATAGGCAATACTGACAATATTTTTTGCATATTTTTCTTCAGGATTCGGATTTTGCATTGATTTCATCAAATTATTCGGTTGCTGCTCCGCTGTTTTAGGTTTGCAACCAATAATTAATCCGAAACTTAAAACTGCAAACAAAAGTACAGTTGTTCTCGTCAGATTGATGTTTCTAAAACTCATATTATGCCTTTCATATTTTGTTATAAAAATTTTATTTCTTTGTACTAATCCTCGAAATCGCTAAGGTCAATACCACCTGATTTATCTTCATTCAACTCCTCTTTAACGTCATCAAAAGTTGTATCTTTTTTATTCATATCAAACATGCGGTCAAGCATGTTGTAGGGATCATCCATCAATTCATTCGGATACAGCTGATTCCTGCTTGCATATTCCGAATTCAATTTTAAACCGGTAGAATATTCAAGTTTTGCCCATGCTCTGTGGATTCCGAATATTGCGGAGAAAAACTCTCGTTTGGCATCGAGAAGGAGTGTTTCTGCTTCGAGAACTTCAGCAGCGGTTGCGAAAACGCCTGTTCCACCGTTAGAATTGCTGCCTGCACCTTTGAATTTATTTTCGAGAATACGCAGGTTTTCCGTTGCTTGTTCCACTCTTTTCCGACTAACGTTAAGTTTATTCTCAGCGATTTTCAGATTTTCAAAAGAGCTTCTGACATCAATCATAATATCCTTGAAAAGCATTCTGGTTTGCAGTTTCTGCATTTCAATTGCTGTCTTTGACTGACGAATCATTGCGGATGTTGTACCCGAGTCCAGAATCTGCCATTGCATTCTTGCTCCAAATGTCATCCATGCGTTGTTCACGAGAGATTTTTCCGATGCTGCAGTGATGTCAACGAAGCCGTAAAGCAGGGGCCAGCGGTTGTTTTGCGCAAGTCGAAGCTGTGCTTCTGAGGTTTCATATTGAGACATAGATTTAACTATTTCAGGACGATAATGCAGCGCGAGATTGACAAGTGGTACCTCAGAGAGCATAAACTTCGGAAGTTCATCGAGTTTATCCAGTTTTGTTTTTCGAGTTATATTTAGATTCAGAATTGAGTTGAATTGGTATGTTGTCTGCTTCAGCGCGTTTTCCGCTTCTAGCAATGCCTGTTTTCTTGAAGATAACGTAACCTCGAGAACAAGAACCTCGTTTTTTGTAATTATTCCTTCCTCGAAGAAATTTTGTGCATTTTTCAGTAGTTCATCGATGACAATTATTGAGCTTTTCAGCACTTCAACGGTTTTCTCAAGTTCAAGGATTGTTGTGTATAACTGTACAACAAGATAAATAACCTGCTGTTTCGTTCTTCGGGAGTCTGCAAATGCCATATCAAGTTTTGCAGTTCTCAGGTCGACATTATTTACGATTCTTCCGAAAAGATAAATCGGGAACAAAATTTCCGCTAATCCCGAAGCATTTTCCTGAGAACCGATTTTTGATTGTATCGTTGGTGAACCGGATGAAGGGTCAAGCGGGTCATATGAAGGATTGTCGTATTCGGTGAGGTTTTCACTGTTTCTATATGATAATTCACCTTGAATTGACAGTCTGGGAATCCACGAAAGATTTGCAACCCAAAGGTCGGTTTTGGCGATTTCGATACCTTTGCCAGCTAATATGACGCCTTCATTATTCATTAATGCGATTTTGTAGCAGTCCTCAAGTGTCAATGGGTTGCTAACATCTTGTAGTTTCTGCATTTGTGTTTCAATGCTGGCATCCTTTGTAAATTCATATGCTTTACTAAAAACAGATTTCGGATATACGAAATCTCCATAGTTTTCATCAAGAATGCTCTTATTGCATCCAAGCTGATGAACAACGAAAATAATAAATAATAATAAAACATATTTCAGATAAACTCTTTGATTCATCATATCTCTTTCCATAGTTGTTTTTGGATTATTTTTCCGTTAACTCAAACTTACCCTTTTCGGTAACAACAGATTCGAAGAAAATCTTCTTTGCAAAGTTAATTATCTCTTTAAGTGTAAATTTCCCCGGATTTTCAATAAAATCGTACAGGTACGAATACATCAGCGAATGAATACCAATTGAAAGATAATATGGATCCAAATCTTTGATATATCCTTCATCGATTGCTTGCTTAAAGTTGTTTTGAATTATATTGAACACCTCATCCTTCAATCTTGTTTGACTTTTTGTTAAATTAACGTTGTGAAACGGGCATCCTGTTGTATCAAACCATAACTTCATTAAATCTTCTTTGTTAACGTATAATTCAAATACCCAATCAAACGAAATGAGCATCCGTTCCATCGGATTTGGATATTTCTCATTTAAATTCTGTAGGTTTTCAATAATTATGGAGAATTCGGATTCCTGCAATGCTTCAAAAAGGTCTTTCTTGCTTTCAAAAAAATTGTAAAGTGTGCCGACTGAGAAATCTGCTTCTTTTGCTATTTCCGAAATTGTTGATTTGTCATATCCTTTTTGTGCAAACACAGTTCTTGCTGCTTTGATAATCTCAATACGATTACTGTCATAGACTCGTTGTCTGCGAGATTTAGTCATTATTCTACTCAAAAAAGATGTTTTCCGTTCAAAATATGAATCTTTATTCAATGTATGAATATTCTCAATTGCATACTTTCCATTCAGTATTGGAAAACGAATAAAACTCAACTTATATGTTTAATTATCATTAAGTATATTCAATTTATGAATATAGGTTCACTTTTTTCATTCTATTTTTAATTTAAGAACTTTTGCAAAATTTTTATTGTCTTATTATTACTTTGGATCATTTTTGTTAATTCAGAATCAAAGCAAATAATAAACTTTGGAGAAGAAATGATAATCATCGACGGAAGAATGGGTGAAGGTGGCGGGCAAATTCTAAGGACTGCACTTTCCTGTTCGGTTTTGACTGGTTTGCCGATTAAAATCGTGAATATTCGAGCGAATAGGAAGAATCCGGGTCTTGCAGCGCAGCATTTGACAGCGGTGAAAGCTGTTAGCAAGTTATGCGATGCGGATGTTACAGGTGCTGAGTTGCGTTCGAGAGAGATTGAATTCTATCCTGGCAAGATTTCTGGAACAAGTTTCAAATGTGATGTCGGCACCGCGGGTTCAATAATGCTGATTTTTCAGACGGTTTTGTATCCGCTTTTGTTTGGAAAATCGAGAACTAGCGTGAAACTTCATGGCGGAACGCATGTTGAATGGTCACCAAGTTTTCATTATATCTGCGAAACTTTTCTGCCTATAATTCGAATGATGGGCATTCGAGCAGGGCTTGAGCTTGAAAGAGCTGGATTTTATCCTAAAGGTGGTGGTAGCATTCGAGGACTTATTTCATCGATTGATACTGAAGTGAATATAAATCCTATGCAATTTAAGGAACGTGGTGAAATAAAACGTATTAAACTCATAACCTACACAGCTGACCTGCCTGAAAACGTACCCACGCGTGAAATCGCTGAATTCCGCAAAATCATTGGATATTTACCCATGAAACCTGAGATTATTAAGGAAAAAGGAACGGCAAATAACCCCGGCAACATGCTTCTGTTAGTTTTGCATTATGAAAACGGGTTGGCAGGTTTTCAGTCATTGGCAGAACGTGGAAAACGTGCGGAAACCTTGGCTCGTGAGGTTGTCAGGGATTACCGCATGTTTGAACCATCGGGTGCGAGTGTTGACGAACATTTGGCGGATCAGCTTATTCTGCCTTGCATTTTAGCCAATGGTGAATCCACATACACAACTCCAAAAGTTACCAAGCATCTGACAACAAATGCTGAGGTCGTAAAGATGTTTTTCCCGAAAATTGAGATAAAAATTGATGGTGAGCAAGAAAGTTTCGGTAAAATTACAATAAATTCACCCGGCTATAAAAATTTGCTATAATTTCAAATCCAACTTATTAATGTTACATATAATAATAGTAAATCTTTATCGAGGTGGATTATGTTAGCGGATATTTTATGGTTTATTGCTGCGAACTCGGAAAAAGTTGACCCCTGGGTCTTTTGGGTGATAATTGCAGTTGTATTTGTATTTTTCTCAATACTTATCTTGTTTATAAACAATTATCTGAAAGCTGAGCCGAACGAAGCATTGATTTTCACCGGTCGAAAATTCCGGAAATGGATTATCGACGAAAAAGGTGAAAAACGCAGAATCGTTCTCGGATGGCGTGCGATTGTCGGTGGTGCCAGGCTTAAGATTCCCGTTATCGAAAAAGTGAGCCGACTTTCGCTTGAATTAATGAATTTACCGAGTGTGCGCGTCGAAGCTGCATATTCCAAGGAAGGTGTGCCTGTTACCGTCGAATCCGTTGCAAATGTCAAAATCTCAAGCGAAGAAGGTATGCTTGCACGTGCTGTTGAAAGATTCTTGAGTGCGTCAGTTGCGCAGGTCAAGCAGATTATCCGCGAAACGCTGGAAGGTCAGCTTCGTGACATCATCGGCTTTCTCACGGTCGAAGAACTTTATCAGAAACGCGAAATGTTTGTCAACAGAGTTCTTGAACAAGCTGGTGATGAGCTTTCGAAAATCGGCGTAATCATCGATATTATCAATATTCAGGATATCCGCGATGACAGAGGATATTTGGAAGCTCTCGGAGAAAAGAGAACTGCGGAAGTTATGCGTGATGCTGAAATCGGTAAAGCCGAAGCCATGCGTGATGCCATGATCCGTGCAGAAACTGCGAGACGTGAAGGTGAGGTCGTTCGCTCTGAGCAGGAACGTCAGATTTCCGAGGCGGAGAAAGAACGTGATGTCGCCCAGCAAACGTATTTGGGTGAAACTTTGGGTTCTCAGAAGAAGGCGGAACAGCAGGGACCGCTGGCGGAAGCGAAGGCAAGGCAGGCGGTTGTGCGGGAACAGCAGAAAGTGCTTGAGGAGGAGCAAAAAGCGCGTGAACTCTATGAAAAAGCGCGTGCAGAAGCCGAGGAACAACGTTTCCGTGCTGATACTGTTATCCCAGCAGAAGCGAATAGGGATGCAAAAATTCTCGAAGCTGAGGGTGAAGCTGCGAAAATCCTCAAAATTAAAGAAGCTGAGGCGACGGGAATAAAGAAAATCATGCTTGCCGAGGCAGAAGGTCTCGAACGTAAAGCAAAAGCGTGGGAAAAGTTCGGCGAAGCTGCGCAGCTCAACTTAATGCTTGAAGCGATGAAAATTATCGCGGAAAAGGGCGCAGATGCTCTTGGACAGATTAATTTTGCTAATGTCGTTGCAATAGATTCTGGAAGCGGTGATGGTTCGGGGTCTTCAGGCGCAATAAGTCGGGTTATGACCGCAGCACCAGCCGCTCTCGTAAAATTTTCTGAGCAACTCAAGGCATTGACGGGTATTGACCTGAACGGCATGATAAAGAAACGCATAGAGAATTTCGAAGAAGAATACGAAGACGGTGAAGATGTAGATGAAGACGATGAAGACGAAGAAGAAGAAGATACCGAAGAATAGTCGCAATGTACATTTGCACTGATACAGGATGGAATGTGTGTCAGCAATGACAGGCAAGGATGCCTGTCCCACTAAATTTGTACAGGACATCATTAGCAATGACAGACAAGGTGGCGTGTAGCTGTGAAATAGCACTACACAAGCAGTTGTATGATTGCAGTTCGCCCATATTTTAATGCTAAATCGATTGCATAGCAGATGAACCCAAATGTATAGCGGATTACTTTGCTTA
>CAYZQB010000128.1:3946-9391 GCA_964480395.1 uncultured Planctomycetia bacterium | reverse complement strand
AAAGATGGAAAGCTCAAAATTACCGATTTTTCGATACCTGCTCCTTTACTTGAATCTACAAGTGATGATCCGATTTACGGCATGCGAAAATATCTTGCACCTGAGAATTTCACGCTGGATTTAGAATCACTTGAATCAAAAACAGATCAGTTCGCACTCGGCTGTCTTGCATACGAAATCATCACCTCAAGGGCACCATTTGTCGCGACTTCATTGAATGAAACTCTGAAATTACTGACAAAAGGTTTGCCGTCTGCAATCGAAAACGTCTATCTCACCCCATACAAGGATTTCGAAAACGTAATTCAAAAATGTCTTGAAAGCAAACTCGCTGTCAGATATTCGAATCTGTTTGAAGCGGCGGAAGATGGAATTGCTGTGTTGCGCGGTGATAAAACCGCGGCAACGCCAATTTCAGCATGGCGCAGGTTTTATAAAAAATATGGCAATTATGTAAAACTATTGATATTGCCGGTTTTAGCGTTGATTGCGTTTTTGTCAACACAAGCATTCATGACAAAGCAGCCTGCGAAAGAAAAAGCTGGCACTAATGTTGCGGTTTTGGATGAGCAGCAAAGTTTGATTGAAACCGCGAAAAAAGCATTCAAGCAGGCAAAATATTCTGATGTGCACAAAATTTTGAACGAAATGAATACGGATACACGTGCTGAACCCGAAGTGCTTAATCTTGTGCTTAAACTTGCTCAAGCCACAAACGATCATGTACAAATCTTGAGAATTTATGAAACAAAGGAGTTTTTGCGAGACAATATCGAGAATTTGATGATTTTTGCGAAATCAGCAAAAACACTTGGTGATTATGTGCTTGCGTCTCAAATCCTGCTTGAATCATATGAAACACACAAGACAAACCGCGAAATTTATCCGATGCTGATGGATCTTTTGCGAAAGCTAAAGAAATGGGACATATTGCTTGAAATCTGTGAATATGCGATTTCTACGCTTGATGTTAGTGATGATTATTTCACGTATTGCTGTCTTGCATCTGGTAAGCTTAAAAAGTGGAACAAGTCGCAGACATATTTTATGCAGGCGGTTGCAAATTCGAAGAACAAAGCACTGGCTTATCATTTTCGCGGGTTAGCTAACATCGATCGGCTGGGAACTTCGGTAAAATTCAATATCCAAATTCTTGATATTGTATTGCGTGATGAGATAAAGGCATTCAGCTTAAATCCGCGAATTCCGGGCAATGCATATTTGATTGAGCGAGTGAATAAAACGGTTGCAAGGATAAAATATCAGCTTCTGAAAATCGATTCCGAGGAATTTGTTAAAAAAGACGACAATATTGTGGTTGACGCTGCGGAATTGATGGTTCAGCTTAGAGAATATCAAAAAGCACAGGTTTTGATGGCAGGAGTGAATTTTGTAAATTTATCAAGCAAGAAACTTCTCATCGCTGCACAAACGTATTATCAATGCGGAAATTACATTAAAGTTCTGGATTTGCTGAAAATCATCGAGCAAAAACAAAATCTGTACCTCAATGATTATCTGCTTTTTGTGAAAACGCTAAACACTGTTGAAGAATATGTCAATGCATATCTTTACTGCAAAAGAGCCCTGGAAAAATATCCCGAAAATTTTGAACTGCTTTTTGAGTTTGCACGAGCATTTATCGAAATCAGCACGCAAAGTGATCCTGTAGAAATTATTGAGAAATTCAGGATGAACACACTTTATCAGCCAAGATATCATTATCTGCAGGCACAGGTTTTTCGGAAAAAACAGAACAAAGCATCAGAAAGCAAATCGCTTAGAAAAGTTCTGGAAACCGTAAACTCACTCACCGATAAAACGATTTATGAAAATTCGGTTTTACGACTTTTGGAAATTTCTTTGCAGAATTCAGTAAATTTTGCAGATTTTCACGTCGAAAACCACGCTGATACCCAAAACATAAAAGCTGCCGACCGGAAAATCACAGAATTTATCGATTATTTACGATATTTTCCCGATTCCAGCATGTTGTTTGCCAAAATTATAAAAGAGATGCTTCGCAGCGGTTATGCAGATGTCGCACAAAGTTTCCAAAAGATTGCATCACTTGAGATTGAAGGTTTCGATGAATTCGCTGATGAAATATCTGTACTTACGAAAATTTATACGTTCAATCATAATGAAATTGCTGCGATGTTAATAAAAAAGCAGATTCCAACGGGTTTAATTGTTAATTATGATGATATTTCATATGTTGCAGAGTTAAGCGGGAAGCAGGAATTGAAAAATGCTTTGTTCGACTACGTTTCCAACGGTTCGGAATCATTGGATTTAAATAAAAATCTGCGTCTAAAAAATCTTGATAAATTTATCGCAAAGTCGAAGGAATCTCCTGAATCGCTTGCAGTCCTGATGTGCAAAAGTGCCGATGAACAGGCAGCACTTAAAAAGTTGATTGCCAATCCGCGAAATCCTGCGGATTATTTCACTTTCATCAAAAGCTGGGGTGCTGAAAACACATACACTAAACTCGAATCTCTGCTTGATAACGGACATGTTTTCGAGTGTTTGAATTATATCACCAAGCATAAATCTAATAAGCCGAAGGAACAGCTTGTTGACCTGACAATGAAAATCTTCGGTTGTCTTGCGCGAACGACTGAAGTGCAGGAGTTACTTGCGCTTTACAAAGACAGATTCATGAAAAATCCGAAGCGTGAAAATATTATCGATGTATTGGTAACAACGATAAGAGCTCAGGATGAAGAAATCTTTGAACTGCTACTTCTGCAGTATAAAAAAATACTATTGCCTGATGAAATAAGCATTTTAAAACGTTTGATGGATTTTAATTCTGGAGTTTCTAATAAACAAGTGATTTTCAATCAGTTGCAGAGCATGTTTGCTGCAAAAACTGAAAAATCGAGATTATTCAAGATTTTCGTGATGCTAGCGATTAAAAACGGTTTTATCAAAAACTTAGAACCCGATATGCTAAAGTATGCAACGACTGTAGAGGGTTTGGATAGCGAACTTCTAAGCATGATGGGAAATATTGACATAGGATTTCTGCAAAATCTGCGCTCAGCGTCGGTGGTATTTAAAGATTATTTGAATACCAGCAGAAATTCGATAATTATCAGTGTGATTGATTCGATGTTAAAAGGTTATGGCGTTGTTTCCGATTATCAGATTAACAGAATTTCTTCATCATCAATAAACGACAAAACCGTGTTGTATTTCAAGATGTTGGCAGGTGAATTAACCGCGGATACCAGCGATTACCTGCTGTCCGATTCCACCAAAAGAATTCACTATTTCACAAAATTTATCTCTGATTCAATTGAAGAATTTGCGCAGGAATCAAACAATTTCCCGCTTACGATTTTTCCTGAGACTATCAGAGCCATTCTTCAGCTTGTCAAGGCGGATAAACAAATTTGCAATCTGAAGCTCGAAGAAGCACAAGCGATTCTAAATTCTGTGGTCGATACCGGCGTGCTTTCGGACATAATCATGTACTTGAAGAAAAAAATGCACTTTTTCAAGAACGAATACAGTATTTCGGCTCAAATTCAAACGAAGCAGAATTACGCTGATTCACAAAGGTTACAGCTTTTAAGCGAGTTGCAGAGCGGAAGCAGCAAAATGTTTGACAAAGGTTTTGAAAGGATAGTCGCAGATGATTCGATTGACAGTAATTTGCTTTTTAAAGCAGCATGCATTTTATACACAATGCCAAACAAGATTGACCTAAACCAGATTAATAACATATTCAAAACTCGAAAAAATCTATCGGGAAGCGATATTACTCAAAAACTTACAAAGGCAGTTCTTCTCAAGTCGATTCAGCGTGACGATGATGCTGATGCGATTTTTTCGGAACTTATGCATTTTCATCCACGTAATTCAAAGATTTACAGCATTGCAACGCTAATTGCGATTAATGGGAACAATTTTGAAAAAGCATCCGGAATTATTGAAAAAGCGAAGGAAAATGGAGTTTTCAATAATGAATTAAAGCAGAATGAAATACTAGTTTTGCTTTTGCGCGAAAAATATGCTGATGCATTGCAGAAAACTCTGTCACTGATTTCAGAAACATCCGATTTTGACCGTCAGATAATTGTTCGGTATCTGCAGTTTCTGACGACGAAATTTCCATTTTCTACGCAGATTGCGGTTTTACAGCAGGCGTTTCGATTACTGCCTGAAAACACTAAAACGAATGAATTGATGTTGATTTCAGCGTTTAAGCAGGATGACATTGAGCAATTGTATGAGATTGCCAGCAGACTGTACAAGAATTCGGTGGAAAAATCCATGTACGCGAAATGGATTGTGTGGGCTTTATGCAGGAAAGAACAATATGTTGATGCGCTGCAAATTGTTGAAAAATATCGACCACTGAAAGATCCTTGGTTCAATGGTGCTGAAAAATACTGCGAACTGGCGATTTCCGATTTAAATTCTGAGAATTCTGAACTTATTTTGGCTTATTTAGATGAAATACCGAAAAATACTGAGAATGCTGAAGAGCTGCTCTGGGGAAGTCTTATCGCACAGAAAATTAATGAGCTGGAAATTGCCAAAACGCTAAGACTTGCTGGCGCGGACATGATGCCGGACAATTTTGCTGGTATCTACAATCTTGTGATAGACCGAATAAATTCTGACAGATTCAACGATGCTGTTACGCTTATTAGTCGAAAAGACCGCAGATTAGAAGACTGGATGCCATTTACGTGCGTAAAATTAGTGGTTGCAGGTAACACAAGTGATAGAATGTCTGAAATTACAGGATTAAAGCGCATTCTAAGAGAAACATGCAATTATCAATTGTTACATATGGCATTTTGGCTGATACAGGGCATCGACAGTAAAATGCTTGATTTAGCTTGGCTTGACAGCAATATTTCGGATGAAAACCTTGAGAAATACTGCGAATCTGCGGATACAAAAGCACAAATCCTTGCGATGAGAGGAGTTTTGGCGTTTAGAAACGGAAAATTCCGACAATCTGAAGGTTTTTGGCGAAAAGCAGCAAGTGCTTCACCCAAATTTGAGTTTTTGACAAGTTATGCGAATGCGATAAACTCAGCATACAGGTAAACTGCATTTACTTATGGCATTGACAATAGAAGCAGACTTTCTGCCTTTTTTGCAAACAGCCGGTTAAAATTTATGCGGGCAGTTTGATGGGTCAAAAAGAATGCATGTTTACATGCCCTATTGAAAGTGATGTAAACTTAAACCATCAAGGATGGGTTATTTCAGGAAAATTTTTGGGATTGGCATTTTTTGTGGGAAATTGTCGTCGGGTGCAATCATCAAATCAATAATTTCGCTGTGAATAAGCCCGTTTGATGCTGCAATGCTTTTATCGAAAATAAAATTCTTATAATCGTCCGAACCCTGATAATCTGTAACTTTTCCGCCTGCTTCTTCAATGAGTAGTATCCCAGCAGCAACATCCCAGGG
>CAYZQB010000128.1:0-3846 GCA_964480395.1 uncultured Planctomycetia bacterium | reverse complement strand
TTTTTGCCACTAAGAACACTAAGATTCACCAAGATTTTTATTATTAAGTTTTTTTACCACGAAAGGCATGAAAAACATAAAATAATGTCATTCTGAAGGAATGAAAAGACTGAAGAATCCATGCTATCCCATCACAAGCAGGGGAAAAATGCATCACCTAATTTCCAATGCAGATAAAGAATCACTTTCAGAATTTTTCATTCACTTGTTCCCAAACTCTGTTTGGGAACACACTTACAACAAAAACTCTGTTTATGTGCGAAACTGAGTTTCGCTCTTAAGTTTATTCCCAAAGAGGACTTCGGGAATAAGGTAATTTGAATGTATTCCAATTTTTAGCAATATAATTAAAGGACTTCGTCAGCTTCACTTCATTGTGTTCCATTCAGAACGATAAGAAAATGGGTGCCTGCACCCTTACTTATTCCAGCCCGATTTCTCGAAGAGTTCAACCCATCTGTGAATGACGTCGATTGAAGCGACTTTGTCTTCAATTGTTGACATAAGACCGATTCTGAGTCCGTAAGTGATTCTGTCAACGTTTGAATCCTTACCGTATATTTTTTTCAGTGCATTATTCGCTTCGAGAGCAGCATTTCTCTTCGCTTCGTCCTTGAATCTATCGTTGGCTGAGTCAATAATCAAATTGATTAACGCTCCAATAATCCCCCGTTTCTTATGTCCGAGTGGGTCAAAATCACGCCATGAGCCGACCAATCCCGACCGCACATTCCCAAAAAGTCTCTCCTGGTCGTCGGTGAGCACAATCTCAGCAATCATTTCAGGTACTGTAACTCCAGCAAAATCGTCGAATTCGGTTTCGTATTCGGGTCTGTCGTTTTCAAGTGGTTGCAGCACTTTAAGTTTTTTAACCTTGTAAACGTCAGGCGGAACATAATAATCGTCATCGCTTTTGTGATTTCGCATAAATTTGACATACTCATCAAGCGGAAGCTTGTATTTCCATGCTTCCCAGTGTGTATCGCCTTCGATTGTTACGCAAACGCTTCTGTTTAGGTTGTATTCTTTTGGAAAATTCATGTTTACAATTTCCCATTTAACTTTCTCGGTGTTGATTTTAAGCCGAATATTCATTACTTGGCTCGAGATATCGTATTTCCTTGCGAATTCTTCCTTAGGCTGAAGATTATAACAGCCATAGCCGACATTTGGATCACCTCGCATCTCACGAGCATAAAACATTTGTGCCCATTTTGGATTTATCGATTTATAAAAGAAATTTAACGTTTTCTTGGCTTCCTTTACATCAAGGTATTTTAGGGTTTGCTCCATGGAATATTCTATATACACCGAAAATACTGCCTGCATTTTCTCAAGATTGTAGCAATTGTGAAATGCCTGCTGATTTTCCGATTCGATTGCTGCAAAGAAACTATTCAATGCTGCCTGCACACTCTCTTTGTTGAGCAGATGAGTATATGAGACTCTTTGATGTGCAGAACCGTAAAACGTATCACCATCAGGATTATCCTCACGAAAAATCCCTTCTTCGTCAGCTTTGGGTTTTTTTCGCTCATATTTGCTGGAGTCAACTTCAAAATCATCACATCCCTGCAATACAAAAAAAACGATAAATGCAATGAAAGATAGAGCTTTAATTGTTTTCATATCAACCTCGCAGAATATGCATGCATTATAATTTTTTCAACATATTTAACAACGAAACTCAGTTGATTTTGTTCATTTTGAAATAAAAAAAGGCTGTTAAAACAGCCTTTATTTTGTAGATGGCGGAGGGTAGAGGATTCGAACCCCCGGTACCTTACGGTACAATGGTTTTCAAAACCATCGCAATCGACCACTCTGCCAACCCTCCAGTAATATCATTATAGTTGAAATTTTGAAAATCGCAAAGATAATCTGCGATGTACGGACTTAATTGCTTGATTCTTCAGTAGTATCCGCTGCTGGTTTGTTGGCAAATGCATCCGATGTCAATGTCGATAAAACCGAGAACAAAATAAAAATTGTGGCAAGAACAACAATGATTTTATCGATAATTTTAGTCGTTTTCACGCCGAATGTCATGTCAGACGCACCACCGCCGAAAACTCCGCCTAAACCACCGCCCTGTTCACTCGGTCTGAAGAGAACGAGAATTATCAACATTATTGCTGATATCAGGAAACAACCAAACAATATGCCATGGATGATAGCCATAATTTATCCTGTGATTTCCAGTCATACTTTTACAGAAGCTTAACAATTTATCAAGTAAAATACAAAAATCAAACCAAATGTTATTTCTTTGAGTTTTAGGTCTATGTTTGAAACTTATTTAGTCTCATTTCTTACTTGATTGGGCAAACGAAGTTCTTTAATTATCCGTAAATCAAAAAAAGAATTTTAGCCACGAAGGACACGAAGAATCACGAAAAATATTGTCATTGCGAGGAGGGAGCAAAGCGACCGACGTGGCAATCTCAGGAGTGCTATCGAGAATTTCAAACACATGTTTGATTTCCAGCCACCACAACATGTAGTTCGTTGGATAGAAGCAAAAAAGATTCGCTTTCGCTGACATCAATGTGCTTTCGATATTCGACATCATCACAGCCATGAACCATTCGATGGAACACCTGAGATTCTTACGCTTCGCTCAGAATGACAAATATTTAGTATGCAATCGAATTTTAATCAACTTTTTCGATTGTGCCGTCGGAATATAGCCGTATTTTTAAGGATGTGTCGATGTTTTCCTGAGTGTCTGCACGATGTTTCAGGCTTGATTTTGCTTCGATGTAGAACTCAAACCCGTTTGCAGGTTTCCCCCCGCCATTATGAAAAACGAAGTCGTTGTTATTGTAATAATGCAATAGTCCGTAACTGCCAGTTAGAATTCCGAAATTATAGCTGAAATTATCGATACTATCGCCATCAATAATCGACTTGATGGCAAATTTTGTCTCAGGTTTGTCGATTTTTTCTGGGTCAAGCATAGCGTTTTTAAGCATTTCAAGGATCGAAACAGCTTCGTCCGCTTGTTTTTGGTAATTTTTCACGATAATTTTATGTGTTTTGTCATCATTATTATTCGATGAGAACGCAAGAATTAACGCAATGCAGGCAATTATGCCAAGCAGGATTACGATTCCAAACAACCATACAGACACTGGGTCTTTTTGCAGGGATGGTTCCGGATTTTCCATGTATCGACCTCATTTATTAGATTTAACAGGATTTATGGATTTATATAACATAGTTTGGATAAATTCAATAACAGAGATTGAAAGCAAGAAACATGATTGAAAAATACTCTTTAGTGTCATTCCCAACTTGATTGGGAATCCAGCTTTTGTCATTCTGAAGGAGTGTAACGACTGAAGAATCCAGCCTAGTCCAAGATAAATCATGGATTGTGACTGACATTCTGTGCAAAAAAGACAAGGATTCAGATTCAAAATCTCTTAGACAGAATACATCGTAACAAATTCCACGTTTTCAGCCCAGCTAGCCTGGATTCTCACGCTTCGCTCCCTTTGGTCACTCGCTCAGAATGACATCGCTCAAGGTCTTTACTTCTCGTTCCCAAAGTCCTCTTTGGGAATGTACTTAAAAGCGAAACTCAGTTTCGCACAAAACAGAGTTTTTATGGTAAGTGTGTTCCCAAACAGAGTTTGGGAAAAAGGAAATCGGTAGGACAAACATTTTGCCTGTAATTTGCATGCTTTAGCATAGGCATCGATTTAGCGATAGTTAGCGTTTTGCAGGCACAGTTAAAGAAAAAAAGCTATACTTTGCTATTAGTTTAATACCGAATCGATTTAACATCAAATTATGGACGAACAGCAATCATACAACTGCTTGTGTTGTGCTCTTTTGAAG
>CAYZQB010000127.1:0-9456 GCA_964480395.1 uncultured Planctomycetia bacterium | reverse complement strand
TACAAAAGCTCGGTATTGCATCGCCAGCAATGCGGATATCTATGCGGATAACGCTCAATATGCACAAGCACCTTTTTATACTTGAGATTGTCAAGAATTGAATCGGTTGTTTCGTCCGCTTGTGCAGATTTTCCGGTCAACCAGTCAAAACCGTCAATGTAAATACCCGATTCATCAAGTGGTGCAATGTCCACAAGCCCTAAGTCTTTACCAAGTTCATGGTCTTCACCACCGCATCCGGGTGCGATATGAACGATTCCAGTGCCTTCACCCGCCTGCACTTCGTCCCAAACAATAACACGATGACAGTTAACACCATTCTTATCAGGTAAATCCTTGTTTTCGAATGGATGACCACTGTTTTTCTGCTGTGCTGGCATCTCATCGAAAGGTCCTTCATATTCCCAGCCAGCCATGTCTTTGCCAAACACTTCACCAAGAATCTCATACCCCTCAAGGTGTTTTTCGAATATTTTCTTAGGCGTTATCAGTTTCGGAGTATTTTTGGGCCAATCATTTCCTTTGTATTCCTCTTCTAAACGCTGAAAATCGAAGCATCCCTGTGCTAAATAATAAATCGCATTGTCATTCTTCGCTCTAACCTTAAGATACACTAAATCAGGATTAACCGCACATGCAACATTTGATGTCAGCGTCCAAGGAGTTGTTGTCCAAACGAAAAGATGCTCGTTTTCTCGACCTTTCAGCGGAAATCGCACAAAGACCGCACGATGAGCAATATTTTTGTATCCTTCGTGCATCTCCATCTGTGAAATCCCTATACCGCAGCGTGGACACCATGGCATAACATCTACACCCTTGTAAATGAAGCTCCTGTTATGACATTTTTTCAGGAAATTCCAGATTGTATAATTATTCTCGTCGGTCATCGTATAATATGAGTTGTCCCAATCCATCCAGTATCCAAGCCGAATTGACTGCTCAGTCTGAATCTTCGAATACTTCAACACCCTGTCTTTGCACGCCTGTACGAATTTATCTACACCAAAAGTCTCAATATCACGCTTCGTCTTGAATCCTAGCTGTTTTTCTACCTCAACTTCAACCCATAATCCCTGACAATCGTAGCCGTTCTGATATCTTAATTGAAATCCCATCATCGAATAAAATCGGTTGAAAACATCTTTGTATGTCCGTCCCCATGCATGATGCACACCCATGGGATTGTTTGCAGTTATTGGACCGTCAAGAAACGACCATCTCGGACGGTTTTGCTCTTGCTGAATCTGTACAAGTTTGCTAAAAGCTTGATGTTTATCCCAAAAATCGAGTATTTTATGCTCTAATTCGATAAAATCAGTTTTTGCATCAACTTTATTGAAATTGCTCATTTTCTCACCGTTGTTGGTTTTAGCGAATCTGCAGCATCCGAGTCCGCGCCAACAAGGTTTTTGTAAAGGCACAAAACAGCGGTTACAAGTAAATACTGCTACAAAAATGTAAAAGATTTGGAATTTTACTGAAATTTAGCAAAAAATCCATTAATATCCCGAAAATTCGATTATTTATAGTGAAACCATTGATGGATAAACACAAATTAATCGATTTTCTTAAGTTTAATGGAAAACAACGAAATTCTAACAAAAGCTGGATATTTTTAACTTTCTGTAAAGAAGTGTTGATTTTTGAATTAAATGAAGTATAAGTGCAAACTTTCAACTTATCGATGAGAAGAATTATGAATAAATCATATCAGGCGAAAACAGACGAAGTCAAGAGAGAATGGTACTTCGTCGATGCTAACGAGCAAATACTCGGGAGACTTGCATCACAAATCGCACGTGTTTTGATGGGCAAGAACAAGCCGCAGTACACGCCACACATCGATGTCGGCGATTATGTCGTTGTCGTAAATGCTGAGAAAATCAAGGTTACTGGCAAAAAAGCTGAATACTCTAAATACCCGCAATATTCCGGTTATCAAAGCGGTCTGAAAATTATTAAATATCAGAGAATGTTGGAGAGAAAACCAGCGGAAATTCTTCGGCTTGCGGTTTTGCGTATGATGCCCAAGAACAAACTTGCCAATAAGATGATGAACAAACTCAAACTTTATGTAGGCAGCGAGCATCCGCACGAAGCACAGAATGTCCAACCTTTTCCGTTTGATAAAATTTAAGGAGAAATATAGATGTCAGATGAAGTAAAAAAAGATGAGCCGACAAAAAAAACTAAGGAAGAAAATAAAATCGATGATAAATCGAGTGCTGATTTTATTTGGGGTGTGGGCAGACGGAAATCTTCTGTGGCACGTGTCAGAATTAAACCAGGAAGCGGAAAAATCATCATAAATAATAAGGATTATAAGATTTTCTTCCCGCGTTTGGATCATCAGAACACAGTTACAATGCCGCTTGTTGATACTGGAACGCGCAAAGATTATGATATCTGGATTAAGGTCAATGGAGGTGGAATCACCGGTCAGTCAGGCGCAGCAAGACTCGGCATCGCCAGAGCAATCCTCAAGGCAGGAAATAACGATGAGGAAATGTCAAAGAATTTAAAGGAAAACGAACATCTTACCCGTGATGGCAGAATGAAAGAGCGTAAAAAATACGGTCGCCATGGTGCCAGACGCGGTTTCCAGTTCTCCAAACGCTAATTCTCATTCCACCAGGATGACAACGGTACTGAATATAGATGTGAGTTTCCTGGTATTAGTTGAAATCAGTTAAGATTTCTTTGAGGTTTGCTTTAATTTCCACAAGCAATTCGAGAATTTTCGCATCCATAATCAATTCCATAAGTGAATTTACAACGATTCTGTCCTCAATATCGAAGGCGTTTCTGTATGAATTTGTGAGCCAGAAGTTGAGAAGTTCAGCAGATTTCCTTGCTTCGACAGAATTGCCATTCAAGATATTTTCAAACCAGATTTTTTTGAATTTTTCCTTCAAAAGCAGAACAATTGTCGCTTTCAAGATTTTAATCACTTCGTTTGCAAATGGACGATTTCGTACATATTCTAGTTCAATCTGCTTCAAACGTGCCAATTGTTTAAACTGCATATAATCGGGATAATCGCTGCAGAAATGGAATAGTTGAAACGACCAGGCGTTTGCAACCCAGTCGGTATCGTTTGTCAACTCGGTAAAACATTTTTCGGCAAATTGCGTTTTGCGTGTCTGAAAGTCTACTATTTTTTCGAGCTGCAGAATCTCAAGAGTGGTTCTTATCTGATGCTCACGAATTGCGGGATTAAGCTGAAAATTTGTGATTATCTTTGAATGTTTTCCGTTTGAAAACGTGTTTAACACAAAAAGTTGTTCTCCCGTGCACGCTTCAAGAAATCCGATTTCGCTTGAATAAACGTTAATCGACTTTTCTAATTTTACACCCCAAAGATTCTGGAAAACTTCGATTGTGCCGCGCTGAGAGTTCGGCAGATCATAATTCACCGAAGTTATCGCGCCTATTACTATTGAATTTCCACGACTCAGATTTGATTTTGCGAAATGGGTAACGAATTTATTGTTAAGGTTCGGATTTTTATTGATGACAAAGTATGCATCAAGCTCAGCTCGTGTTTTTAAGCCCAAGTCCTGCGCATCCTCATTAATCGCTGAACAACATGACAGCATAATCACTATACCGGCAAATATCAATTGAGAATAACGGTTTAAGGTGTAACTATTGATTAGCATATTTCAAAACCTATCATATTTTCGCTGATATTATAAAATTAATCTATCGCATGCTTAAAATATAAAACTTTTTTGGACTTGAAAATGCCATCGACTGACCAACTTCAGACTTTAGGGGATCATATCAACATATTGCGCGGGTGCATACTGCGAAGCTTGCTCTTTCTTTGCGTTGGATTCATGCTGATATTCCTGTTTTTCAGTCCCGAATTCATGCGTCTCGTTTTCATCCCTGTACGCTCATATTCTATTATTCTTGGTAGAGTGCCTGATGTCGGAAATCTGATTATCATTCATGTTCTCGATAAATTTGTGATAACTTTGTTAATATCGATTCTAGGCGCATTTTTTCTTAGCGTCCCCTATACGTTTTATGAATTCTGGAAATTTATTCGCCCGGCAATGACTGGCAAGGAAAAGCATGTTTTCATCTCATTCTTCCCGTTTGTGATGTTTTTCTTCATTGTTGGTGCATTATTCGGCTTTTTAATCGTTATACCAGTCTCAATCGATTTCCTTGCAAATTTCAGCAATGATACATTTGTTTTGTCAGGCATTGAGACTTCAATCACCGCACTTTCATATCTGAAATATTTTTTCATCATGACATTTTTTCTGGGTATCATCTTTGAATTGCCACTTTTAATGATGCTCATCGTTAGGGTAACAGACCTTGAACCGCGTGATTTTTCAAAGTTTAGGAGGCATTTTATCGTATTATCCTTTATTATTGCAATGCTTTTGACACCTCCTGACGTTGTAACTCAGATAATGCTTGCACTTCCGATGATATTGATGTATGAAATCGGAATTGTCTTAACAAGGTTTGCACAAAAGCGAAAAGCTGCACTTTCAGCTCAAGTGATTGATTTAAAGAATAACGATTCTGATTTTGAGAATGAAAAGCCAGCAGATGATGAAAAAGATAAAATTGAATCCGCAAAACTCGATGTTATAACAGGTTTTACACAGGAAAAACCCAAAAATACTCCAATAAATGATTTTGAGAATAAACAATTTTCAAATGATAATAAATATGGTAATAATATAGAAATTGATTCAAAAAATATACAGACTTTGAACGCAGAATCCTCTGGTAAAGTTTCATCGAAAGAATATGAGAAATATTATCGAGATTCAGCATTCTCAGCACTAACAAAGGATCAGATTCAAGCGATTTTGCGTTTAATTGAGGATTTTTGCGATAAAAGACATTCATCAGAGTAAAATCCTGTATCCGAAATCGAAAAAGTCAGGTAAATCATGAAGCCAATAATAACATTCAAGGATTATCTGAAAAAGAACAAGCTCAAACTCACTAATCCAAGACTTGAAATACTGAATTTTATACTGAAATTACAAAAGCATTTCAACGCAGAAGAGCTGTTTAACGAGTTGAAAACCTCCTCGAAAACCAAGATTTCTCGAGCAACTATCTACCGAACACTTTCTTTACTCGAAGATGCCTGTATGATTGAGAGTATGGATTTTGGAACCGGCTTTAAAACCTATGAATATATTTACGATGTTGAGCATCACGACCATATAATCTGTCTTGATCATGGCAAAATCATCGAATTTCAAAATCCTGAAATCGAGAGAATACAAAGTGAAATTGCGGAAAAGCTTGGTTTTGATGTTGAATTTCATTCGCTTAAAATCTATGGCAGACATAAAAAACAAAAATCAAATATTAACCCAAAAAAAAACTTAACCAATGATAATGATTTGAAAAATTGCTAAATGTTTAGATAATTTGTGAAATCATCAAATTGGATTAAATGGACGAAGTAAAAAAACTTTTAACGATTATCTCGTATCTGAAAGACAATCCCGGTACAAAATATGAGGTTCTCGCGGATCTTCTGGGTGAAAGCGAAAAAGAAGTCCGACAGGATATCGATAAACTCTTGATGTGCGGTGTTCCACCCTATTATCCAACAGATTATATCTGTGTTTTCGATGAAGGAAATGCTGTCAGCATTGATTTCGTCGAGCATTTCAAACGACCTGTTAAACTTTCGCCTACCGAAAACATTGCCTTGCAAATGGCACTTGCTGAATTCATAACATTGAATCCTGAAAGTGATGCTATAATACAGAATCTAAGGAAAAAACTCAAGAAGGCATCTCCAACATCACAGAATATAGAGGATTTTGGAGATATTTTGCATGAGAATAAACAAAATCAGTCCATTCAACAACGTATTTCTCTGATTAAAACTGCAATCAACGGTCGTAATAAAATTAAAATCGAGTATTTTCAGCCTGGAACACGCGAATTCACATCAAGAAATATACACCCATATATTATTCTGCGAATTAAAGATTCACTGTATTTGAAGGTATTCTGCGAACTTCGAAAAGATGTTAGATCATTCAAGATTGACAGAATTAAGAAAATTGAAATGCTTAATCAAAAATTCGAAAAACCTGACGATGAAATATTATTCAAACTGACAAAAAAACCAATAAATTACGTACCTCCACGCTTAAGACGCAAAATGCGAACAATAAAAGTCAAATTTTCGCAAAATGTTGCTCCTTATGTTTTAGAAGAATGGGGAAAGAAAAAGTGTAAAATCCAACCTGATGGCAGCGTGATTTTTGAAGCACCCATTCTAAATGATGACTGGGTGGTCAGATATGTTCTTTCTTTTGGTAAAGATGCGCAAGTCGTTGCACCACAAGATATTGTAGATAGGCTCAAGTGTACTGCATCAGCAATATTAAAATTCTGTTGTTAACTTTATAATTGAATTTCTTCTTAATAAATTTTTGTATTTTAAAATCAACGTAAAAAAACAAAAATATTTGGTATTATCTTGAAAAAAACGTATAAAATCTTTTTAATTTTACTATATTGTTAAAATTATACCAAGAATTTTGCATGTTATTGAGATTCAATATTGTAAAAGACAAAAAAGAATATATTAAAAATGTGCCAAAAAGGATAAAAATGACAAAAAAATATTCAAAAAAAACTTTTACTACGGGACAACTTGCAAAAATTCTCGAAGTAACTGACGAAACTATACGAAACTGGATTAAAAAGGGCATTATCAATGTAATCAAGCTTCCATCAGGTCGAAACCAGATACCAATTGAAATGGTTAAAAATTTGATGAAGCAATATAGCATTCCTGAAGATCGCTTGTTCAATTCTCCCAGAATGAAGGTTTTGCTGGCAGATTTGGACGACGCAGCACGATTATTATTCAAGAAATATTTTGAAGGCAAACAGGAATATATGATAGATAGCGTGCGGAATACTCTTGAACTTGGATTAAATATAAACAAATTCAAGCCAGACGTTCTGCTAGTTGATATCAATTTCAATGAAAACATGTTTGAAATGCTGTCTATTATTCAAAAAGATGGTGATTTTGAAGGTATTGTTATCGGATTGATACCTTTTGATTCTGATGATGACTTGAGCGATAAGCTTGAAATCTTCGATAATACACTCGAAAAACCTTATACATTCGAGGATTTGAAAGAATGTATCGAGACCACATTGAAGAAAACCATATAGCTGATAACTTTTATGCTTATATGCACTCGTAAACTCAATACTGCAGTATCCAAAAAATTCTCGACGTGTTGTGATTGCGTTTTTATGTGATTCTGTCAGCACCAAAGTACTTTTGCAGAGATTTCGGCAGCATCACAAAACCTTCGGGATTCCAGCCATGTTCAAGAATCGCTGCATAAACCCGTGGTACTGCCAAACCTGAACCGTTGATGAAATTCACGAATTTTGGTTTTTTTGTCTTAGAATCTTTATACCGAATATTCCCGCGTCTTGCCTGATAATCGGTAAACTTCCCACAAGAAGATGCTTCCAGCCATTTATCGAGCCCTGGAGCGTAAATCTCAAGGTCGTACACTCGCGAGGACGTAAAAGTCATATCACCTGTACACAAATCAACAACACGATATGGGAGTTCGAGTGTTTTTAGGGTTTTCTCTGCATCTGCCAAAAGTGCTTGAAATTCTGAGTCTATATTTTCAGCTGTGCAGATTCGAAGCAGCTCAAGCTTATGAAACTCGTGCAAGCGTTGAAGTCCGCGAGTATCCTTACCCGCAGCACCTGCTTCGCGACGAAAGCATACAGAATACGCCATGTATCTTAGCGGAAGCTGAGTTTCATCAAGCATTTCATCACGATGCATACCGGTTAGAGGAACTTCAGCAGTTGGTATCAGGAAATAATCCATGTCTTTGACAGAATATGCATCATCAGCGAATTTGGGTAAATGACCGGTTGCTGTGAAAGTGGCAGAATTCACGAAATGTGGTGGGATAATTTCGGTGTATGTCTCACGATGCAGATCAAGTGCCAAATTAACCAAAGCTCGCAGAAGTTTTGCACCATTGCCCTTGAATATCACAGACATCGAACCGGTTGTTTTTGCTGCCCGTTCAATGTCAAAAAGTCCCAATTTCTCAGCGATTTCCCAATGCGGAATGAATTCTCGACCTTTATAATCATCAGCATTGTAACCTTCAACCCGTAGTGTTACGTTATCTTCCTCTGTCTTGCCCACAGGAGCATCAGCATCGGGGAAATTCGGTATATTCAACAAAAGTTCATTAATTTCGTCGGAAATCCTTGAAAATTCAGCATCATACTCCGTAACCTTCGTTTTGAGTTCTGCACCTTTTAATTTTGCTTGCTCAGCATCGTCTTTTTTACCTTCTATGAAAAGTTTGCTTATACTTTTTGCAATGCTATTCGCTTCAGCACGGGTATTGTCTTTATTTTGTTGAGCCTTCCTTCGAGCTTCAATCTTTACGAGCAGCATGTCAATAAGCACCCTCTCAACACCTTTTCGGCTCAATAATTCTGCTGATTCTTCAGGATTATTCTCAACTCGTTTAATGTCAATCATTTTTAGTCCAGTCAAAGTAATTGTAATAAATCTTATATCAAGTTGATAGAATCTTGCTCAAGAAAAATAGTTCATAACAAATCTTATAGATTAAATTTAATTGCAAAGTTTTCTTGAAATAATATTCTAATAACCTCAGTCAGCAGGGAGAATTCATGAAAAGTGCAACGAAAATCGGTCGAATTTATGCAGAAGCGTTATTCGAACTGGTAAAAGCTGATGGCACAATCGGCGAATGCTACGATGATCTCGATGAATTAAACAATATTTACAGGAACGAAAAAGAATTTCGCGATTTTTTTACTTCGCCTACAATCGACAGAGACCAGAAGATTGCAATAATACATGAGATTTTCGAAGGCAAAATTAATACACTCGTGCTGAACCTGATTTGCATCCTTATTCGTAAGCACCGTGAAACTGCACTTGAAAATATCTATGCTGCCTACAGAACATACCGTGACGAAGACATAAATAGAGTGTATGCTGAGGTTGTAACCGCAGCGAAAATGGATGATGAGATTTTGACCAAACTAAAATCAGAGCTTACGGAAAAACTGCAGAAAAACGTCTTTATTGAAGAAAAACTCAATAAAAAAATTATTGGCGGAATGATTGTGCGTATTGGTGATAATGTCATAAATTCTTCAATTCTCAACAAACTCAGAAAATTGCGCCGGCATTTTAAAACATTTGATACACAGTAAACCCATAAAGTGCGTAATCCTAGTATTTAGCATTAGAGCTTCATACCATATTTTTCAATGCAGGTTTTGGCACAGTTGAAATGAATTGTTGCAACATCATCAGTATTATTTGCATAACCACCAGCAAGGCAAACCATTGTAGGGATCTTGCGTTTCGCCGCTTCTCCCATCACCATTCCCTCACCTGTT
>CAYZQB010000126.1:0-9549 GCA_964480395.1 uncultured Planctomycetia bacterium | reverse complement strand
TTTTGGCTACTGGTTCCGATCCTTTTGTTCCACCAATTACTGGAAGAGATAAAAAAGGTGTTTGGCTGGTTACAAAGGAATATAACTATCTGTCAGAACTGAAATCTGCAATTGAAAAAGCAAACAATATTGTTATTATCGGTGGTGGATTCATCGGAGTTGAGTTTGCAGACGAACTGCTTAAAGCAGGTAAAACCGTCTCCATAGTTGAGATGCTGCCCTCATTGCTGCCACTTTCGATGGATGAAGAATTTGGGACATTTATCGAGGATGACCTGAAACTGCGTGGAGCAAACGTCTATACAAACATCGCATTGAAAGAAATTCTCGGTAATGAACATGCAACAGGTGTTTTACTTGCTGATGGACAAAAACTTGATGCAGACCTTGTCATTCTGAGCATTGGGTACAGACCGAATACAAGTCTCGGTCAGAAAATCGGGTTGAAAATTATTGACAGATTCGGTATATGTGTCGATAATTTCGGAAGAACATCGCAAAAAGATATTTTCGCAATTGGTGATTGCTCAGCAAAACATAACTGCTATACGAATGAGTATGCATCGGTTATGCTTGCATCAACTGCTGGTACAGAAGCAAGACTTACTGGCTCGAATCTTTTTGAAATCAACGCTATAAAATCATTCCCAGGTGTTCTTGGTACTTTTTCAACGAAAATTGGAAAAATTGCAATTGCATCAACTGGAATAAGCGAACGTGAATGTAAATCCGCCAATGTCAGTTATATTGTCGGTACCGCGGAAGCTCCCGACCATCATCCCGGAAAATTGCCGGGGACAAGCAAATTGTATGTGAAATTGATTTTCTCAAAATTCAATCACACATTAATTGGTGGACAGCTTAGAGGTGGTGATTCTGTTGGTGAAATGATAAACATACTTGCGACTATGATTCAAAACAAGATGACTGATATTGAGATAGATACGATGCAATTCGGCACACACCCGCTTTTGACCGCTTCACCGATTGCTTATCAAATAATTAACGCTACTGCAAACGCACTGAAGAAGGTTTACACAAAATCTGTGTAAATTTTGTGATAAGCAGTCGAGGAAGTAAATTTGAATGTAAATTGAAAAACCCGTCAATTTCGACGGATTTCACTTGTTCCCAAACTCTGTTTGGGAACACACTTACCACAAAAACTCCGTTTTGCTGCGAAACTGAGTTTCGTCCAAAAGTTTATTCCCAAAGAGGACTTTGGGAACAAGGTTAAACAACAAAACCCGCCAATTTAGACGGGTTTTTTTTCACTGCTGTATATCTAGGTTTATTAATCATTTATTTTTTATTGAAAAAACTTTTCTGAGCTGAGTTTTTTAATTTGAGCATTGTTTTTTGAGAATAGCTTCACGTTTGATGATATCTGCAACAATGTCTCTGAGGTATTCGCGGTCATCGGGTGTAACATTCTTGCTGAAAACCTCTGCCAGATATCCCCAGTCGTCGGCAAGCTCAGCAGCTTTGCGGCTTATACCCCATCGCGCATTTTCCTTTGCATTGTCGCTAAAATCACGCCAATTCATCGAAATTTTTGCGACCTTTAATGCCCAATTATTCAGCATCTCACGTTTGAGAGTCTGAGGAATTCCCGGCTCGATTAGCGACACTTTCTCGAAGAAATTTTGAGCAAACTCAGTATTTGTGTTAAGAGAGATGATTTTATTTTCTGTTTTGACCTTAGTATCAAGACTTGTTTCTTGCTTGTCGGATTTTTTAATATCTGGTTCGACAGGTTTAGCATCTGGTTTTATGTTAATTTTAACATTGCTGATAGTATCAGTATTTGAATCATTATGTGTGGGAGTAAAAACTGAAACATCAGTACTACTGGTTGTTTTCCCATCACCCATAGATAATACAACGCCTGCAATTGCTGCAATTATGACAACTCCGACACCCATGAAGATGAATACTGCTGGTTTTTTACCCGTTTTTTCAGTTACTTCCGCTTCAAACGCTTGTTTTTCAAGTAATTTCTTTTTCTGATTTGGTGTCAAACTATAAGTTGGTTTTATTGACATTTGAATTCGTGGCATAATACCTCCGGTGAAATTGATTTCAGAAGTTAAATCGGCTTAGGGCTAAAAGTCTTTAGTTGAAAATAACCGACTTTTTTATTCATTTGAGTCACATAATTGAACTTTATATGTCGAAAAATACTATAGAAGGTAAAACTATTCTAGGTTAGTGAATGCGAAGATTTCAGCTACTGTTTCTGTTTATGATTTCGATGTTGCTGGGTTGCAGCGCGATTTCCAATATCAATGAAGTTGGGAAAAGCAGGCAGCTCACTTCACAATTCATAGGTTCGTCTGGTGGAACGCTGGAGTATAGAAAACCAGACAGTCATTCAGATGGTGTGTCGATTATTGTCGATAAAGCGGCTGTGATTCATGACATTGAATTCAGTATTGGATATTTCGAATCATTTCCCAAAAAACCAAAGGATATGAAACCAGAAAGTATCGCATTTGAATTTAAATTTGAATCAGAACTCAACAAACGCGTTAAAATTATAGTTCCTTTTATTTCAGATGTTATGGTTCAGAAGGGACTTGCACTTTTCAACTATAACAAAAACGATAGGAAGTGGCATTTCGCGGGTGGATGCTCTTTGAATATCAATACAAAGAGTGTGTCAGCATTGATTGATTCTCCAGGGATTTTCGCGGTTATGAGGCTCGAAGATAATTTACCTTCCGAAGCATTAACTGATTTCGAGGTTGGCTTTGACACTTTCAATGCACCGACTGATTTTACTGCTCGATATTGCAATGCTTCAACTTCATTTGCACTCTGGTTTTATAATAAGATTAAATTTTCAACACTAAATTTATTTGACAGATATTCGAGCAAAGAATCTTTGCTTGTTGCTCGTGCTGCTTGCGCTGAGTTTGACAAAACCCAGTTTACTTCTGCTATTGAGCTATCAGAAAATGCTGAATTAGCAGGAGCAGATGCTGCAATGTACATTAAAACCGCACTTGCTTTCGAGAATCGTCCGATAATAGCGGTTCTGGATAATGAACACACAGTTATCATCAACAAATATCAAAATTACGACTTTTTCTTCTATGATCCTTTAGAAGGGAATATTGAACAGAAATTTACTTATGACCCCATGAGTGGTAATTTAATTTACTACGCTGGTGGTATCATAGATAAAATCGCTTTTTTCGGCATGCTTGAAACATGTAACGAAGGATTTAGAGAGATTTTTGATTATTTTGAAAATGTTGCATCTATTGCTATCAGTGAAGTTGTTGGTCCTATGGGTGAAAAGCTTAAGACAAGTTCTGGAAGTCTTGCCAATTTCGAATTCAATATAACAAAATATGCAGTAACAAACGATATTCATATTCAAGTGTATGAAATCACCAATCTGCCCAATCCACCAGCAAATTCGACTTTGCATAAACCTCTTTTTCGTCTGCTTGGACCAATAGATTCAATGTTTGATGAACCAGTTGAAATTTCGATTCAATATCCTGATAGTGATATGGATGGTTTCATCGACGGTACGACCATATCTGAGGATGATATTTATGTGGCAGCGTACAATTTTGAAGCAGAATCATGGGCACCGACGAATATTCTGAGAAGCGATTCATTTTTCAATACTATAACTGTTTCTTCTTATTATGCCAGCGATTTTGGTTTATTCGGCTTTGAACCTTTGACAAACTCACCAAGAGCAGAATCTGCTTCTTCAACTGTTTTTAATGAATGGCCCATAGGTGAGAGTGAAGAAACTTTGATTGATAACACATGCATGTACAATCTGAATGGTTTGTATGTTACCGCTTTTGACTGTATCGGTCCTCGTCAATACAACGTCAGGTTCAGTAAAGAAGCTAACATGAGCGTCATACCTGGATTTAGCTGGTCTCACAGCTGGTACACATACACAAACCTGATAAATAAATGTACCATGCAAAATGTTGATTTATATTTGATTATTTCTTGTTTCGACTTTGCAAAAGGCGCATTAATTGACGATGTTGATAGATCCGATTCACATGCATTTTACATTGTTAATACTCTTATATCATACATAACTGAGCAATTTCCGAAAATAAAAGGAATTGTACTTAAAAATGTAGAATTCGAAAGCGGAATTCACACCCAATTCGAAGTTGAAATGCTTTCAAAATTTATTGCACGTGTACGCGAAAAACTGGGTAAGAAAACCAACAGCAGCATTAAATTATTTGTCGAAGTTGAACCTTTAACAGGCAATGATTGCGGTAATCTGTTCGGTCAAAGATATACTGATTTCTCGAAATATGCTGATGTACTGTTGCTAAAAACCTTTGATAAAAATTTAAAGCCTTTTAACCAAGATCAAACTAAAAAATACATGGAACAAGCTCTAATTGCATGTACAACCGATAATGCATGCACTGTACAGGTTCAAGTGTCAACAAGTGCCAATGCTAATTCGGTTACTGTCTTAGATCAACTCAATGTAGCAATGAATTATTTTGCAGCCGGTTTTACAGTTTTCGATTATCCATCAACATCCGACAATGAATGGAACCAAATAGTAAAATTCACACCACAAAACTGATTATTCGGTTCGGGTAACGCGAATTATTGTTAAATCGTCTGTTATTTTGCCTGAAGAAAAGTCCATCGCCGCTTGAGTAATTTCCTCGCATGTAGTATCATTTTTATGGTTAAGAAGGTGAATCAAACCTTCAATCGCCCATTGTTCTTTTTGCTTGTTCTCTGCCTCGATTATGCCGTCTGTGAAAAAGAACACCGATTCCCCCGGTTCAAGAGCGATTTCAGTTTCAAACAGCATGTTAGCAAGAGAGGTGCTTTTTGCTACACCAATAGGGGGACTTCCGCGAAGGGCGATTTTATCCGCGGTGCCGTCCTTTTTCAGCATCACCGGAAATGGCACACCAAGTCTTAAAACATTCAGCTTGTGATTTTTGTAATCAAGCACACAAACTAATAGTGCGACAAATACACCACGAGGTAATTCCTTGATTATTTCGTCATTTACATTCATTAATGCTGTTTTCAGGGAAGTCTGTTTGACAAAAATCTCGACAAGCTTTCTTACCATCGGATGTACAACAGCCCCCTGTATGCCATGTCCCGCAACATCCCCGATTTCAATAAGAATCTTCCCATCACCAAGTTTCACAAAATCATAATAATCACCGCCGACCTGACCTAAAGGCTGGTATTGAACTTTCAAGTCATAGCCGGAAATTTTGGGAGGTTTTGATAGCATGGATGTTATCGTTTTCGTCGCCTGCTCTATGTCTTCGCTTAACTCAGTATCAATATCAATCTGCTCTTGTTTCTGAATCATCAATAAATCTTCAATTTTCTTGAAATGTCGTTTCACTTTCGCAACAAACGGACCAACTCCTATGGGTTTCTCAATATAATCTGTAATACCTTCGTCAAAAGCAAGCGTCATCAGATCATCATCACCTTGTGCAGTGAGCATCCAGATTGGGATATATTTTGTTTCCTCAATATGAAGAAGTTTTTTGAGAACTTCAATTCCGTTCATCTTTGGCATCTGAAAATCAAGAATTATCAACTCGGGTAGATGTTTCTTCGCAAGCTCAATGCCATCTTCACCGTTCATTGCACCGATATATTCCGCAGGTACTTTCTCGATAAATGATTTTAAAAGCTTATGAGTTATCGACTGATCGTCTATCACAAGTATACTTTTCATCATATCCTCGAACATATCGGTAACTAACCGAGTTGTTTTTGATTTTTACTATCGTCCGAAATCTGTTTATCTTTTTGGTCAAGTTCAGCCGGGTTATTGGGCAGAATCTCTGCATCTCTATTTTTGCTTTCATCGAATTGCGTTGTTATATTAAGATTTAATTTATTTGCATTATTACCAATGCTTTCTTCTGCAGCAAGCCGTTTTTCGTATTCAAGTATCTCAAGTTCTCCAACACTCGCTATTCTGCTGCTTTCGCGTTCGATAATCCGACGTAATGGACGAAATTCCGATCCTGTCAAATATTGATTGAATTCCTTCGCAAATCCCAGCAGCTCAACGTGTTGAACCCCCAGCAGATCCATCAACTCAATAACCTGTTCACGCAGGTACATTTGTGCTTCAGTATCTTCGCTAAGATATGTTCCATTGATATGTGCTTTAAGCTCCTCAAGTTTTTCGAGAGCATAATCTTCCTTTTTTTTCTTCTTCTCCTGGTTATTCTGACGTGCTTCCTCAAGCTGAACCTGGTCTTCAGGAGTAATTTCCGATTTTTCGCTGCTCCCGTTTGATGCTTTTTCCCTGAATTCTCGAAGTTCACATTCTGTTTTAATAACGTAATCAAGCCAATTCATCTTGTCTTTGAAACCGCTGTGAAATGGTTCAATAAAACCAACCATGGGTGAAGATTTCAAGATCGTTCTTAAAACAGTTACCGATCCGCTAATCATCTGTCTTTGAGTATCCTTGATTCTGTCCATTTCCATAAGAACCTGCAAAAGCCGTGCTCTTGCGCCGAAAAGACGGAGTAATAACCTCAGTTCCTCAGTTTTGAAGTTACCAAACGATGTTTCTAAATCCATTGCACACTGACGAAGGCTTTTAACTAGGATATCGATGTCAGTTTCACAAAAATCGGAAAAAGCATCAATTTTCGGATCGATTTCTCCACAGTCATTTACATATCGCAATCCTTCGTTTTCTTCGCTTTCAAATTCAACTTCAATCCCCGCTTCAGTTAGTCTTTGCTCAACGTCCTCAAACCATTCAGGATGATTATCAGGTGAATCACCAAAATATTTTATAACTTTTGCTTCTTCCTCGTTTAGTTTATCAATCCAACCCTTGGCTTTCTGATTCATTTCTCCGTATTCGATGTCATTAAATTTCCTTATCCATTCGTTAATTTCTTCTTTCTGTTTTCGGATCTTAATCCAGTCATTAAGCAGGTCTTTTCGTCTCTCAAAGAAATTAATCTTTCCGTTTTGATATGCGTTTTTAAAATCACTAATTATATCGTCGAAATTTTCTAAAGGGGTCATTTATTTCTCCTCTGCATGCAAAATTAATAATAAACAAACAAATTACTATACAATGCTGAATTGCATATGCAATCTGATAAAATTCTACCATTTTTGTGGTGATTTTTCATTCATTGTTTATTCATCAAGGTTTTAATGACAATTTACACAGATTTAGGATAATTTTTTAGATATAATAAATCCTCGATCAATTGTAACTTTCACAGTCTTTGTTAAAGTTGAGATAAATTCTTATTTCAGATATTTTGGGAGAGAGAATGAAGTTTGCGCTAGCTCAGCTCAATTATACTGTTGGAAATTTCCCTCAGATTTTGCGAAAAAAGCGGGAAGCTTTTAAGAAAGCACAGTTGAATAATGTTGATTTGCTGATTTTCACTGAGCTTTCGATTTGCGGATATCCACCTCGTGATTTGCTTGACAGACCTCAGTTTCTATCGGATGTGAATGATGCAATCGCGGAGGTACAGAAATGGACGGAAAATTCTTGTACTTCTGTTTTGCTTGGTGCACCAACATTGAATCCTCTTCCGAAAACGAAATATTTGCACAATTCTGCATTGCTGATTCAGGAAGGCAAGATACTTGCGCAAGTACCGAAAATGCTGCTCTGCACGTATGACATTTACGATGAATCACGGTATTTTCAATCTGGCATTGAGGGTGAAGTTATTAAATTCAAGAATATCCGGCTTGGCGTATCGGTTTGCGAAGATATATGGAACGACAATATTGGTTATTTGAATGTGATTTACCCGGATAATCCAATCAGTCAGCAGATACGCAAAGGTTGCGATATGCTGGTGAACCTGTCTGCAAGCCCTTGGTTTCAGGGCAAAGAAATTTTGCGAACGAAAATGATTGCTGGGATCGCCCGTAAATACAACATCCCAACCGTCTACGCCAATCAGGTTGCAGGAAACGACGAAATTCTCTTCGACGGGCACTCACTTGTGTTTGATGCGAAGGGAAATTTAAGGCATCTGGGTAAGGGATTTGAGGAAGATTTCATCGTTATCGATTATGACGAACTTGCGCAGACGCGTGTTTCCGAGCATGTTGAAATTTCGACGAAATTACCAGAAATACCAGAAAACAACGAGGATTTTAACTTTGAGCTTCTATACAAAGGACTTGTGCTTGGTACGCGTGATTATGTGCGAAAATGTGGCTTCGAGAGGGTTGTAATCGGGCTTTCAGGCGGAATCGACTCAGCAATTGTAACGAAAATCGCTGTGGATGCACTCGGTAAGGAAAACGTGAAATGTTTCGGAATGCCAACTCGTTTTTCGTCCGAGGGTTCAATCATTGATTCTGAAAAGCTTGCGAAAAATCTTGATGTTGACTTCAAAATTGTCAATATTGACGAAACTTTTGCTAATTATCTGCAAATTACCGAAAAACTTTTCCCAAACAAGTCGTTTGATATTGTCGAGGAGAACCTGCAGGCGAGAATCCGCGGGAATATCCTCATGGCAGTCGCGAATAAAACAAATGCGCTGGTGCTTACAACTAGCAACAAATCCGAGCTTGCAGTCGGATATTGCACGATTTACGGCGATATGTCGGGTGCGTTTGCACCAATTGCTGATCTTTACAAAACTGATGTGTACAAACTTTCGCGTTTTCTCAACAAAAACGGTGAAATTATTCCGGAAAATATAATCACGAAACCACCAAGTGCTGAGCTAAAACCTGACCAAACCGACCAAGACAGTCTGCCCGAATACGAAATCCTCGACTGCATCCTGTTTCTTTTCCTCGAAAAGCATCTCGACCTTGAGAAAATCGTTGAGATGACAGGTTTTGACAAAAATATAATTAAACGGGTGATAAATCTTGTGTACATCAGCGAATACAAGCGTAAACAATCTGCACCGACGATTAAAACCTCAAACAAAGCGTTTGGAGTAGGCAGACGTTATCCAATCGCAAGCAAATATCTCCCTCCTAAGAGAAATCAAGATTAAAATGAAATACAAGGCAGTAATTTTCGACTTATTTGGCACCTTGGTAGATAGTTTTCCTCAGCAAGAGTACAATGCAGTATTGTTGGATATGGCTGTGTTGTTAGATGCGGATACGTCAGATTTTAATGATTCGTGGGTCTCTGCATATAAATTTCGCGTTACTGGTATGCAAAGCATACGTGAAAGTGTTGAGTTTTGTGCAAAAGAAATCGGTGTAAACGCAAGTATGTCGCAAATTGATGCTGCTACCGAAAAAATCATGACATTTACTAAACAACATTTAATTCCTCGCTTAGATGTTATATCAACAATGCAGAATTTGCGCGAATTCGGGTTGAAAATTGGAATAATCACAGATTGCGCAACGGCACTTGAAGTATTTTGGGATGAACTTCCTTTTGCTCCTTTAGTTGATGTGCCTGTGTTTTCAAGTCGGATTGGTGTGCAGAAACCTTCACCTGAGATTTATCAATCTGCTCTGGATGGACTGGGTGTAAATGCTGAAGATTGTCTTTACATCGGCGACGGC